>CAIWET010000580.1 GCA_903911805.1 uncultured Ignavibacteria bacterium
AATAGTAATAGAATTAAACCTATATCAGAAACCAGAAGCGAAGTGGTCACCAAACTATTTCTTCAAAAACAAACTAACAAAAGATTCAATTAAAATAAAAAAAGGAAAATTAAAATGAAAAAGTCAAAAGTAACAAAAGCAGAAGTTAGCAATAATACTTCAAACCAAGAAATATGTTCAGTAGAAACTGGTAAAACTCACGATTCTATTATTGAAAATAATTGGGTGTCAAAAATTGACACCCTAATTGAACAGTCCCTTCAAATGAATGATGCAACAATTTTACCAGAAGCAGGTAGCTTTTCAAGGCAGAATAATGCTGTAAAACTTAGCCATGGTGAGCTATTAAATCTCTCGATTCATCCATATCTTGAGATGTACCCCAAAGCAACTGATGAAGAATTTGAAGCCTTAACAATCGATATTCTACAACATGGTATTATTAAACCAATAATATTGAATAAAAACAACCAGATTGTTTCAGGTAGAGCAAGATATACAATATACAAGAACAATCCAGAAAAGGTGAACCCAAATTTCGTATACTTGGATTCTGAGATAAATGATGAAGATTTTATCATAAGCGATACTATTTATGTAAAAAGTCTAAATAAAGGACAACTTGCCATTATAGCTGTTAAAACATATAACTATATTATTGATATGAGATCAAAAAATAAAGATTTCAAGATTAAAGGTTATGACTTTAGTGATTTTGAAAACAGCCGTGAATTAATAGCTAAAATGTTCAGTGTATCAACTGGTTATCTAGCAAATGCTCAGACCTTATTTAAAAATGACACTAGCCTTTGCGAAGCTGTTATGAATAAAACTTATAGTATTAATGAAGCATATAATTTACATAAGTATGGCGATATTAAACCAAATAAATCAGAGAAAGAAGCAATTGATAGTGATGATGAGTTTGAAGAAACTTCGTATGAAGAACAAGATTCAAGTATCGAACAAAGCAATATATCAATTATTGAAAACGAAGACAAAAAACAAAGTACAAAAACTACAAATACCAATAAAAATAATGTAAACAAAATCAGTACAAAAGAGGAATTTGAAATAGAATACAGGCCACTTAAAAAAATAGAAAATGCATTTTTTGATTTCATTCATGAAACAAATTTATCAAAGAATATTGATGAAAAATTCTTTAAAGCACTGATTAATGAAATTGAATTAATTAAAAGTACTAGTAAATTATCTGTAGATGAACAATATACAGAATTAGCATCAACTTTTTTAGTGAAAATAGGAGGTTTGAAGTTTGACGAAAATTCATATCACTTAAAAGCACGTTATGAAAATATTATCGAAATTGCAAGAGAATTGGCAGAAAATAATGGTGCAAGCGAACTCAAAGAATATATTGCTGAGTTATCAAATCAACTAGATGAAAATGATAGAAAGCAGCTTACAATTGCAGAGAGAGAATTTAAATTTAGGACATTTTTTGAAAATGAACCAGAAAATTCTATTGCAGCTAAAATACATAGATTTTATATGAAATGTTCAGAAATTTCAAATATTAAAGAGGAAATAATATAATGGAACAAATTAGAGTTGATAAAATCCCATTTACTTCAGAGAAAGTAATTCCAAATGAAGTTGATTTTAGAATTCAGGAGTGGCAGTCAATG
>CAIWET010000581.1 GCA_903911805.1 uncultured Ignavibacteria bacterium
AAAAAACATTTTTAAAAAATGTTCCGTTTATAGATATATTAATGCAGAAAAATGATATAATTGGACAATTTATTTTCAAAAAATATATTTATTAATCTTTTATTCATTTTCAATTCATATATCATGCCTATTTTAGCTTCAAAAACAACTTTTGAAATAAAATAATTCCAGATTCAATAAGTTTTTCCTACCTTGAATCCGATGGTCGTTTTTTATAGGGTAAAGAAAATCGGAATTCATAGATAGCATGCCAAATTTGCCGGAGCAAGATTATGAGTTCTAATGAAAATCTAAATAATTTTCAATTGCATATTAATATTTCTTCCGAACCTTCAATTTCATCAACGAAACCGTAAACTCTATAAGAAACTTCATTTCCTTTTTCATCAAAAGTAGAATTAATTATCTTTTTAAAAGAGAATTTCTTCAATCTATCTGCTATGGCTTTAATAAAAGAATTTACATCATTCTTAACTTGCTTTTTATAAGTAAGCTTTTTCAAACAATTATCATCATCAAACTTATATTCTGTGAAAACTGCTGAACCACCTTCAGCATACTCTAATAACCAATAAAATGGTATTATTGTTGAATAAATATTTGGTGGAGAAGCAACTCCTACAGCAATAAAATATGGCTCACCTATCTGTGTTGGTATTGGTGGTTCAATAATATGAATTACGGAATTCTCAAAGAAACCAACATCTTCATTTTTATTAAATAAATGAGTTGAGATATTGTAGAAGTATTTAGTAGGGTCATATTTATGAATGACAGTTTTGCTAAAATCTTTTACAGCGGCTTCAAAAAGTTCTTTAAAATTTTGTTGTTTCTCTTCCGGTGTTGAACTAAAATATTCATCGAATTTATCGAAATAATAATCTCTGAATTCTTTGTGAGCAATTAGTAGTTTCGGAGTTTCATTAGTTTCCATAATATTTCTTTAAAATTGATAATAATTTCCATTTATCCAAGAATGATGGTAATAATAAATTTGGTTAAGTTCAATTCTCTCAATTTCGGTTAAATTACTATTTTCATCTTTTGAAATTTCCTCCAATACTTCAAGAATTTTCTTGGCATCATTTAAATATTCTTCTTTATTTTCTTTTTCGTAAGAAGCAGCCAATTTATATAGTTCAGCTTCATAATGCTGTGCTTTTTCGGTAGTATATGGTTGATGTAGAACTTTAATATTATTAATGACTATTTCTACACCTCTTATCATCATATCTTTAATAATAGATTCTTTATTATTCTTCCAATAGTCAAGAGTATATTTCTTAGCAGAATTAAATAAATTTGCAAAATTCATATTTAACCTTTGTAACTCTTCATTATTGATGTAAAAGTATCTTTTAAAAACCCTGTAATTTTACCGGAATTCTCAGATAATACTTTTGTCGTTGAAGTTGCAAACTCTTGACCAGATTTAGTATTAAGAAATTTTGAGAAACTATAAATTCCACCTGCAATTGTAATCCCTGCTAATGTAACTAAAGTAGTTCTATCAATAACATACTTTTTAAATTTTCTATTTTTGGCTGCTTCTTTTTCAACTCTCTCATCAGCTTTTTCAATAAGAATTAATAATTTTTCTTTTTGCTCAAAAGTTAAATTGGAGTTCAATTGTTCAGCAATGATTATTTTAGTAAAATGCAAGTGGTCAAATACTTTTTCAGTCATATTATCACTTCCTTCAAGCGCTTTTATGCTGAAATTGATATAGCTACTGACAATTGTTTGAATTGAATTTAAATAACTTTTATAAATATCACCGTAAATTTCTCGGTCTTTTATGTAAGCACTAATTACTAATTCCAATTCTTTTTCAGAAGGTTTATTAGGGTCTTTAACTCCTAAATTCTTGATAATATTAGAGTAATTATCAGTTTCCATTTCTAACCTCTACAAAATTTATTAATAAAAAAGGGTATTTCCACAAAATTGCTCTTAACTGAGGTACTGGTACACCTGCCTAAGGAACAAAAAAGGAAAACACCCCATTTCTGGGGCGTGCCTTTACAAAGTTCCTTAGACAAAGAAAATTACCAGTTTTCAGTTAAGAACTAAAGTAAGACCACGCTTACAAACTATATTTATCTATGTCTTTTACAATATTACATATTCATTTTTCTCTTGTCAATTCTAAAAAAACAAAATTAAATAAAAATTTACTAATTTCATACTTAATTAAAAAGAATGAATAAAGTTTTATCATTCTCAAAATACGATAGTTCCTATTGATTCTCTTAATTGACTAAAAGCCCATTAAACAAAAATTTAATTTAAAAATATATTTAGTAAAT
>CAIWET010000582.1 GCA_903911805.1 uncultured Ignavibacteria bacterium
ATCAACATTTTTTGAGAAGTTTGTCATCCAAATATTTGGGATAATATGGATGTCTTTTATTGGCATAAAGTCAACGCCAGCTGTGATAAATCCTTCTTTATAACCTGAAGTTGTTATTTCTGTATTGAAATCCATTTGATCGTAACGACCAAATACTTTGAAATTATCGTTTATTTTATAAATTGCATAACCTGAGAAACCGAAAGGAGTAATTTTTGTTTCTGGGTCAACAACTGTGATTTGTTTTCTTTGCATTGCTTCAAAACCAACTGTGAAGTCTGCAGTTTGAAAGAATAAAACGCCTTTGAAAGTTGTTTTGTTCAAATCTTTGTCTGCTGGTTCAAAATCATAATGAACTTCTGCGAATAAACCTTTAATAGGTTGAGCATTTAAGCTAAGATAATATTTTTTGTATTTGTTATCTTCAATTTTAGTGCCTGTTCCATTGCCAACTACAGCTGTATAGCCATAATTGCCTTCTTTGTCGAATTTTCCATATAAACCTACACCCAAATCAACTCCAGTACCTAATCCACTTTTATCTAAAAGTGTTTTTTCAACTGAGCGATAAGACCAACCTTTTTCAGCTAATCCAGCAGCCCATTCGGATGTTGGAATAATACCAATCATTAATTTTGCTCCAGGATAGATTTCTTTCCATTCCATATAAGCATATTTCAAAAAGAAGCCAAAACGAGAATCAGAATTGAATTGTTTGTCATTGTTCTCAATTACAACTTTACCAGCAAATTGTTCGTTGAATATATAATCGAAGTTTAAATACATTCTTCTAATGTTGAATGCTTGATCATCTTTTTTGTTGCTAGAAAACTGAGTTCCTTTGGTATTCAATGCGTTTGAAACTGTTGGATCTCCACCAATTTTATAGAAATAATCCCCAAAGATGTATCCGCTCATTTTTGCGCCAGTTTGGACTGCTGCTTGTTCTTTCTGTGCAAATGCACTTCCTGTTGCTATTGCTAAGCAAACTAATAGTGTCAATAGTTTTTTCATAAGGCCCCCTAATTTAATTATAAAATTACAATTTAATGAACGATTAAAACAATCAATCAATTATTATACCACTTTTTACAAAAAACATTGTTAGATTAATTATCCTTACCAAAGATATTCTTGTTAATGCAAAAATAACAAAGAATATTGAATTACCAAACAAAAAATTCATATTCGCTATTTTATACCTAATTTTTGCTTTGCTGATTCCATCGAACCATAATTTTCAACATTTTTATATCCAAGGTCTTGCAATGTCTTTTGAGCTATCCCGGATCTTCTTCCACTACGGCAATAAAGAATAATTTTGGTTTCTTTATTTGGTACAAGATCTACGATTTTTGATGAAATTACGTCATAAGGAATTAGTTTAGATCCTTCGATATTTCCACCATCAAATTCTTGCTGTGTTCTTACATCTATTATTACAGGGCTGTTCTTTGTCATAGCTGTTTTATTATCTTTTGCTGTTGTAATCATTGTAAATAATATTATTAAAGTAAATAATGCAATTATGTGTTTCATAAATTCTCCCAAATTTTTATATAATTAAAATAATAATAACGCAAGCTATATGAATAAGTTGCAATATAGTATTATAAAAACAACCAATGAACAAAAATGAATATTGGCAATAAAACTATTAAAGAAAATTTATACATATATTCAAAAAAGTGTGGCATCTTTACTCCATTGCTTTCTGCAATTGTTTTTACCATAAAATTTGGACCATTGCCAATATATGTCATTGAACCAAAAAATACTGCTCCAGTACATATTGATTTCATTAATATTTCTGGAATTCCGCTTACCATTGGTTGACCAGCATAAGTGGTTGTTGTTTTTATCAATCCTTCTGCTAAAGAATAGAATGTAACAGCTGTTGGCGTATTATCTAAAAAGCTACTTAATGCACCTGATGAATAATAAAACAATATTGGAGTATTAACTCCTAATTGTGCTGCATTTTCTTCTAAAAATAAAATACAAGGAATCATTGTAACAAAGATTCCTAAGAATAAATAGGCGACTTCTTCGATTGGCTCCCAATTGAAATTGTTAGATTCTCTTACCAATTTGGTGGTAAATTTTAAGGATAATAAGGCCATTGCCACAATTACTATTTCGCGAATAAATTTGAATGATTCATCATTTTTAATAAATGGCATCATTTTATCATTTATTAAAGCTACTGCTAAAATTACACCAGCGATAAAAATAAAATTAATTTTACCGTGAATTTTAATTGGAACAATTTCCATTTTATCTTTAAAGTGAACAGATGGTTTTTCTTTTTTGAAGAAATATGTATCAACAAAGTAATAAACGATTAATAAAAGTCCATTAGCCACAAACCATTCTGGGAATAATTTAAAAAACCATTCGAATGGGGCACCACGAAGATACATCATAAAAAGTGGTGGGTCGCCTAATGGAGTTAATAGCCCTCCACAATTTGCTACAATACCAATAAAGAAAAGGACAGTGTGAGTTTTAAATTCGCGTTCTTTATTAGTATTTAATATTGGACGGATAAGAAGCATTGCTGCTCCTGTAGTTCCAATAAAAGAAGCGAGAATAGCTCCAATAGCTAAAAAGAGGACATTAATTGAAGGCTTGGCTTCAATATCGCCTTCAATATAAATGCCACCAGTTATCACAAAAAGTGAACCTAAAAGAATAATAAATGGTACATAATCGAAAACCATTGTTTGATACAATTCGTGGGTATGATTATTAACCAATAACCAAACAATTACTGGAGATGACAATAAAAGAGAAATCCAAAGCTTATTTTTATTCTTTTCCCAAATGTAATCAAAAAATATTGGGAAAATTGCGATGCAAGCAAGCATCAGCAAAAAAGGCAGTAAAATCATTATTGAAATATTCATTTTTTTATTTCTATAATTTTAAAAAACGAAATTTAAGTGAAAAAAATGAGATATACCAATATTTTGCTTAAATATTTTTAAATTTTATCTAATAATTTTAGAATCACAATAACAAGTATCGTTAAAACTGAGA
>CAIWET010000583.1 GCA_903911805.1 uncultured Ignavibacteria bacterium
AATTATTTTTTTAACCTTCTTTCCGGACAGGTGCAAGATACTTACAGGCACCTTAATTACTTAAAGTTAAGAACCTTAAGGTGACTATAACATTGAGCATGTTTCCGAATTAAGCGTTATAGTTTTTTTCCTATTTCACAAAAACAAGTAATGGTTCATATTTATGCCTTTTTCCATCTCTAATTTGTACTTTTTCATTGTTGTTAATATCTTTGTTAAAATTCCCATGTGTTGGCATTTCGATTAGATATTTTTTATTAAAAGTAAACCCAATATTCTTAGCAATTTCTACTGAATCACTAACCAAGTAATATTCAACTTTTCCGTTAGAACCTTTAATATCACTGATATTTAAATAAAACTCACCGCCTGATTTAAGCAGAATGTAAGTATTCTTCAATAGTGGAACTAAAAAACCATTCTTCCATTCTTCATAAGTGCCAAATTTTATGAAGCTCTGGTTTTCATCATCTGAATATTTCTCACGATTGTAATAGGGAGGAGAAACTAATGCTAGATCAAATGTTCCTTCTCTTCCAAGCATAATTTTGTCTTCAAGTATATCTTCAAACGGTGTAGGTTCGTCAGGCATAATTAAATTAAAATTAGGAATGGCCTGAATATTCTCATTCCAGTAACCAACTAGCATATCATATCGGTTATAGATTTTTGAATTTACTTCAGTGGTAAAATAATTAAAAGTTTTACCGCTAAATCGATTATGACTACAAGCAGCTAATCCACCAACAAGTCTTCCACCCCAACCAGCACAATTGTCCAAAATATTAAATTCATTTGATGAATCGAATTTATACTTTAATGAATTATTAATAATCCACTTTGCAACGCCAGCAGGAAAATTCTGCATAGGTTGGTTTCCATTTACCAAGCGGAGCCCATTTTTAATTTTCTTGGATAATGAATCTTCTCCATTTTTTTCGACAAATTTAAATCTGTCTTTTATTATTAACGTATGGAAATTAGTATAGAATTGATCTTTATCGTAAAATTGATCAATTATAGAAACCCCTTTTGAGTTTTTTGCAAAAGCAATTTCAGGAAACCAGTGATTAATTGCACGTGTAAGCTGTCCATTATATGTAATGATACCTGAACCCCATTGGAACTTTCTATCCAAAACATTTGTAAATAAAGGTTTAGGTATAAAAATAGTCCTATCAAAATCTTTAATTTTTCTTAGCTTTTCGTTAATTTTTTCAATTGTTAAATTCCCAGTGAAAAAGTTATGACCGCTGGTCAAAACATTATCAACTATATAATGTCTTAGTTCTTCTGCTTTTTGAGTGAACATTGGGAGTGGCATATCCTGCCACTCCTTTAAAGTTAGATCCAAATCCTTACGAACTAATACCGCTGTGGTAAATAATGGGCCATTTATAATATTACTCATAATCTGCTCCATTTGTATCATCTAAACAATCTTTAGAATCTAATATTAGCTTCTTAAGCTGTTCGTCAAAATTACTTTGATTGTTTTTGGTCAAATTAATTTTAATGCACTTATCAATAACTCCCAAGTCATTTTCAAACTCGGACTGAAATTTGCTCAACCTATCATCATACTTAGTGATATGATCATTTTCTATTACTGATCTTAACTCTTCAACCTTAATGAAAATAGCTGAACCTTCAACAGCATTTTTCTCATACAAAAATGTATCTAATAGCTTACTAAATTTCTCGTCATCCGATTCAACCTTAGTTTCTTTCTTTATTTGCTCATCGAAAATAATTTGAGTAAAACTTTTCATCAATGATTTTGAACCTAATGAATCTGCAAATTTGTTGAAATTTTGCTTTAGATTGCTTGGCGTACCGTACAAATTAGTATAGTTTTCGAAAGTATATTCAGATTGTTCTTTCGACTTTTTATTTTGTAATGTAACATTTGTACTTGTATTGTTGGCCGTGACACTCTTAATCGCATTTACCTGAATTGAGTCAGAATTATTTTTTAGCAAGTTATAAGCTTTTGATAGTGCAATTTTTCCTTCCATTACATCAGATAATAAAGCAGAATCAGTTGATACTAATTTTGCAAATTCAATATATCCTTCGCTAACATTAAATACTTCTGCAACGAATCCTCTAGATTTACCTTCTTCTATTGTTTTACCGTATAAATGGAATTTATGGTTCTTCCTGCGTTCTTTTAAAACATAGCAATATGTCCTATATGCTAGTACGCCTCTAATACTTTTTTCCAATGGTTTTCTCTGAACCTTATCACTAATAATAAAATCAATTTGGTTAATTTTATTATTTACTTTACGTACCAATAGCTCTACCTTATCTCTATTACTATTGTATATGTCAAATCGATCTCTACCGGCGAGCAATAAATAATCGTCAGAAATTACAATTGGTTCATTCATCCCATAGCGAAGAATTAATCCTTCAAGGAACTTATATGCTTTTGGTTCAGTTCTAGGATATAATTCAAGGTATGGATGAATTTTAATTTTGTCGATTTCTTCAATAGATAATTGACTTATTTGAAAAGTGTAACTCGGTGACACTTTTTTGGAGTAGTCATTATTAACTCCATCAGATAAATTATCATAGTCTGATTGTGAATTAGTTGATATACTATCAAGTATATTTTCTAATTCTTCATTTGCTGATGCAATATTAGTAACAGTAGCCAATTCTTCGTTTGCTGATACATTTACAGTTTCAGAAGTCATTTGTTCTTTTATAGGTACACTTACTGGATCAATTGCCAATCCTTCATTAGCTGATACATTAGTATCAGTTGGAAATTCTTCTTTTTTCATGAATTTTCTCTCCATTAATTTTATTAATTCGTTTATTTTTGATTAATTGATTAATGGGTTTTTCTGATAGATAAACAGCATTAGCAGCTTGCTCTTTAATCTCATTTTTAGAAGAAACTCTATTCTGTGGGTTCAGAACGAATTCCTTTAGATCGGCTGGTGCGAAATAAATATTTTTGCCTGTCTTGTAATAGGGGAGAGTGTTTTTGCTTGTGTAAGAGTAAATAGTATTAACAGAAACACCTAAATAATTAGCCGCCCCTATAACATCCAAGAAACCCTTTTCATTATTTAACTTGTCATTTAACATTTCGGACACCACTTGTTGTGCTTTTTGAGCAGAATCTGATAATTCCGAAAATACTTTCACCAAATTGCTCAATTCTTCCTGTTGGTCATTTAATATCTTTTCCATACTTTTAAACCATTTTACTAACTCTATTGAGATTATTCTTAGCTATGATCACTTGCTTTAAATAATCTACCGAAAAGAGACCATCTCTGTTCAGTGATAATAACCAAAATTAGATCTAAAAGTTCCTTGAGGTGTTATTTGAGTACTATAGCCGTTATTAGGCTATTTTTGAATTATATTTTTATAAATGAATTATTCCTTATAGCAAGTATGAATCTTATTATTATAAATTATTTAATGTTTGCTATTAATTTTAAAATATGTATCTTTTAATTTTGTATTTTCAAGTAATTTGTTAATAATTGCTATAACCAAAGATGTATTGAACTTCATTTTACTACCATCGAAATATCCATTCTTAAAACGATTATATTCTGTAGCTACGGCTTTCCAAGAATGTAAAACAACAATTTTGTTGCATCTTAAAACAAAAACCAATTCATAAATATCAATTTTATTTGGATTATTCTTCAAATTCTCTGTTTTAACATAATCAACCAAAAAATTTACAAAATGTTTTTGAGAAGGTTTCCAATTCAATGTATTATCTTTAATGTTACCTACTTCAAAAATTAATTTTTCTAAAAAGTCTTCTTTAATTTTTTTGATAGCTTTCTTATGATTTAAATTTGTGGTTGGGACAATACTATTTAATATGAACTGATATTCTTTTTTTTGTTTAATTGTTAAA
>CAIWET010000584.1 GCA_903911805.1 uncultured Ignavibacteria bacterium
AAGTTTGATTATGATGAAGATGATTTTATGAAAAAGATTATAATATATACACTTGCTGTCCTGATTTTAGGACTAAATTTGAATGCCCAAAATCCAAAACTGCCTTTGATTGAGCTCAATCACCTTAAATTTGACTTTGGCAAAACAAAAATTATGGAGAAGCGTTGCTCTACTCTTGTTATTAAAAATATTGGTGATACTACTTCAAGACTTTACTCGGCTGATAATTTCAATTTCCCTTTTTTGGGCAAAATCGATTATATCCAAGATATAAAAATCAAAGATTCAGTTATTGTGAATATTTGTTACCAACCCGTAAAGTATGGCATTGATAGCCAACGAGTTTTTCTTAAATTGGATACCAGACTTTCTCATTCTATTGGCTTGCTTTTCGATGTTAGCCTAAGTATGAACGCAATTATGAACGATTTAAATATGCGTATCGAGGCATCTGTTAATGCTGGAAAAGTATTTATTAATTCAATGCTTGCTACTTCTACTGTTTATGATGAAGCTGCAATTTATTCTTTTTGGAAATCTTTTACTAAGAATTGTGACTATACTACAAATAAAACTACTTTGAGAAATGCCTTAAGTTCTAATTTGAATACAGGTACTGCTTTTTATGATGCAGTATTGAAAACAATTACTGACCTCAAAACTCGAAAGTTTGCTAAAGTATTAATTGCATTGACTGATGGCGAGGACAATTCCAGCTCTAATAATTTGACAACTTGCATTGCCCAAGCAAAAGCCAATAATATAATTGTTTATACCGTTGGGGTTGGAAGTGATGTTGCGGATGCAAATCTATTGAAATTAGCTCAGTCCACAGGTGGACAATTTTTTAGAGCTTCAACCAGCAAAGAGCTTGAAGATATATATTATAAAATCTTTAATTTATTGAGTAAAAATATTGAAATATATTTCGATGTTCTCGGAAATACTCCTTTGCCAGATTTGGGGATAGATTGCATAAATTCCGACAAAATTACTCAGATGGGTGACACAGTTAAATATGATGTTCATTTATTGAATACGGACTCAACAAGTTTTAAAAATCAACCATATACTTTAAAGATAAAAGTTAATAATTCTTTAATGTTGCCATTGGTAAGCAATTTTAAATATAATTCTGATGGAACAATAGACATTAAAGGAGTGAATTTAGGGAATCTTGATTCAATTCCGCTTACAACACTAAAATTTCTCACATTAAATGGAGATTCTAATTGCACTAATATTGATTTAATTTCTATCAAATGGGATAGTATTGCAATTTTACCAGTAATCACTTCTGATGCTTCTTGCCGACTTTGCTTATATAGTTGCGTAAAGAATTTACGAGAAGTTCAGCTGTTTACTCCATTTTCTATTTCTCAAAATTATCCAAATCCATTTAGTGATAAGTCTTATATAGACATTTCAATTGCTGAAGAAGGGAATTACAGACTTTCTGTTTACAATCAATTAGGTGAAAAGTTAATTAATAATTTAATTAACGATAAACTAACTAGTGGTAATCACACTTTAGTTGTTGATTCTAAGAACCTTGGAACCGGTAATTATTTATATGTATTAGAAACACCAA
>CAIWET010000585.1 GCA_903911805.1 uncultured Ignavibacteria bacterium
AAAAATTTTATCATTCCTGTTTCTCTTCACATGTAAATATAGGGAAATTTTCAACTTCCTCTTTTGGTAAAGTATAATACTCACACTATTCATTATCATCTCTTTTAACACATTTATCATAAAACTAGCTAAATTCTTTAAAATTTAAAAATGGAACTGTGCTACCATTTGTTAAAACACGTCTCTTGGTATGTAAAACTATCTGTTTTAGATTTGAGTATGTAAAAATACTACCAAACATTCTCTACCATTGTTTTTAATTTATTCTTCCACAACCTTACTTTCTAATAAAATCGAGCATTTCTATTGTTGGGTTTTTTATACCCTTGAATTTAACTTTAAATGAATTATCATTGAATATAAAATAATAACATTTAGCAGCTAAAAACTCAGCTTTAATAACTGGTAATTTAAATTCAATTGAAAACTAGCCTAATTTCTCCCCAATTATACCTGCGTGCTCTAAAATACTCATTCTTGAATAAGGAAAAACCAATGAATCAGTATCACAATAAATAATATATTTTTCTCCAATTAAATGCATTGTTGAAACAAGTTTTGTTCTAGCACGAGCTGTCGTAAAAGATGCAATACGAACTAATGAACCTGGATAATTCATATTCAATATATTATTTTTATATTATATCTCTGCATAAGTATTATTTATTTTTCTTATTGAAGATACACGTTTCTATTCAATATCTTTAAATCCAAACTATTTTAATTTAGAAACAACTTCATCATGTTAAGTATCAAATTAATCCAGAGATTCTTAATCAATCATTTACAACTCTTCAATTGGAATAATTTAACGAACATCTTCATCACGCTAACCTGTTTTTCCATATAAAGAATTCATAAATAGCTTTGCTATTGTTTTAACAGGAGTATTATTGGCATTTTTTGCTTTTACTTTAAAAAAAAATTCCATGTAATCTTTAAATGCAAATAAACTTTCACTATACTAAATATAACCTAAAGAATCTATTGATTTAAGGCCTAACTTCTTTGCCAAATTTAGCTCAAACCCCCAATATGTCAATGGTGCAGAATCAGATTAAAATGATAATGGGTAAATTGAAATATCTCCTTCTCTCACTGGTAAATTTGAAATTATTGTAGAATTTTTAAATTAAAATGAATTAAGTATATACAGCTAAACTTCAGTAAAGAAAAAAAACGGTTCTTAATCAAAATCAACTTTCAATTCTGATTTAACAAACTAACCAGGACTCGTTGGCACTGCAAAATCAACTAAAACAGATGGATACATAGATACAACATCAATATATGCTAAATTATCTTATTATGTAAATTATTTATGTTAAAAAACTTACGTGTAACCTCCGTAATATGAAATTCGTTCAAAATTTTAAACTATACTTCCATCCATTCCAAAATTACCTTTTAATGGAAACTTTAAAAAATATTTTTAAAACAAATGTAAAGATGTTGATGATATTGTTGACTTTATATCAGTTTCATCAATTACTATTCCTTTCTCTTCTTTAAATAATTTAATTAAATGAATTACAAATGTTTCATATAAAGATTTCAAAGCTGCAACATCTTAATGACAGTATTATTGGCATTTTAATTTATAATCTTGGTCTAATTCATATTTATCTACTGATAATTCTTTAGCTGAATATCCCTCCATCTTTTAAATTGGAGCATTAAATCCTTTACCTGAATTTTTTAATGAACCAGGAATTAGCTCCATTGTATCTGTAAATCTGTAAAATCCATTTAATATAGTGCAAAATTTAATAGAAGATGATGAACCTAAATAAGAGAGCGAGCCAGCAAAATATTTTTCTAGAATTGGGAATAAAAATACATCATCATATCTATGCGCATTATGCCCCCAAATTTAAATATATTACCTCCTAGCAAAGTCTTTTACTTCATAATAAATGTTATTTACAAGAAACTAAATAAATTTATCCAAACACTATAATCCATCAAAATGACCTACTTAACTCATCTTCCACCAACTATCTTCATCTTTATTATAAATTTACACATCTACATCATAGCATAATAAAAAAGGGCGATGTGAATTTTTATCTATACCGTTTACATTTATCTATTCTAATGTATCTGATTCTATATCAAAGAAAATTTTACTGGTATAAGTTTAAATTTTTTTTTTTTCATTTTTAAGTTTTTTTTAACCAAATTTAGCAATCTTTGGTAATTAATAGCGCTAATAAGATTTAAATGGATCGTTTTTTTTAAAATAACTTATAACTTTTCTTCTATTTGCAATCCAAAGATGACATTTATGAAGAACAACCACATCTTAATTAATATTTTTATCATCTAGTCCTGCAAGATATTTTGTCTCTGGCTGCCATAAAATAAATTCTTAAAGCTTTTTCAATGTTATTAAACAAGCTATCAGATTCTCGTGTGAATATTCTCTATCCCCAAATAAAACACTTTCAATTAAGCACTAGTCTCTACCAAATTATATTTTTTAATTCTTACATTTGAACCAAGTAATCACTTTTATTATACAACTAAATTCTTCATAATCTTCATAATTAGGATCTATTGTGTCTTTATATATTGGTAACTCTAGAACATTATAAATACTGGCTATATCACTCGAAAATCCATCATTATGTGCTGATGAATCTGATGTATTATTAAATATGCCTTAAATTTTTAAATACCTTTTTAGCTGCTTTTTCATTGTTAAAGCTTATTCTATATGCTTCTTATTACCACTTTCCAAACCATCTAATTTTTTCTGAAGACCATCTAAAAATTTTTTAAAATCTCCCTTCTATCTTAAAAAATTATTGACACCCATGACTTTATCCAGTAAATTTTAACTATTCAAAAGTGAAAACACCACAGTATCTACGATTACCATTGAAGACATATCAAACATCATATCATCGTATGATGTAAGCAAAGTAGAAATTTATTTCATTAAATCAGTATTAATTTAGTTTATTACATTCATATTAGCAGCATGAAAATTTTAAATTCTAATAAAAACCGTAAAATATCTGTAACCACTCATAGCCAAACCAACTGCCTACAATAATAACTCTTATGAATGAATTCTAAAAACCACTTTTACATGATGCATTAGTTAATTTACTGATAAATCTTTAAAATATGGTTTTAAATTATTATCTGCATTCTAGTATGCGGGTTGAATATACCGTTCATTAAATAAAACTGTATTATGCATTGCTTATCTAAATATACTAAATATAATAGGTTTATTAACTGTCTATTCAATATAGTGAGCTGAATTTGAATTATTTATTTCTAAACTTGGACCGTAGTCTGGATCAGTTTCATAAATATATGTAAACCCTTAATTAATTTCATTTCCTTGAGCTGTTGTTGGAAAAGTAAAATCAGCATATCTTTCATTATTTCTAATTAATTTACCCAATAGTGGATCAATTAAATTTTTTGATTAAATACCTCTTTCACCAGGTAAATTAAATTTATTAACCTGATCCTTACTTGCTGGCGGTAACTAATTAACATTGAAAACATGATCGTTTTCGTGATAAACAAAATTTGTGTTATCATAAATAAAATTTGTAAAACGGCCCATGTTTTAAGGATAAAAATCATTAGCAACCACTTTTTAATTAAAAAACTTCCAAGTTAGTAATCGTGAAATTCGAATAGCATGAAAAGCTATAGCTGAATAATTAGGCCTGCGTGTCTCATCGTTTTATTCATCATTTGCTGTTTTATAAATATCATAATAGTTAAACACCGCGAAAAACCGTAATAAAAATAAAGGTACACCTCTATCATCATGTTCACAATATTTCATCAGTAAATGTAACCCCAACACAACTTTTAAAACCATATTCATTGACGAGTAAGATCCACTAATATAATTTTCCAATGTTTAATTATTTCCAGCTACTAATCTTTTAAATTCAAGAATATTATTATCAGGTAAATCATTATTATCAAATTATCCAATCTATTAATCAAAACGGGCTAAATTTTACGTTTACTCTTCGTTATTTAAATTAATCTATGGATGAAAAACAGTACCTGTTTAACTTTAAATATTTAAATGTTTCCTTACTGCACCCATATTAAATTAAAACAGCCAAAATGAAAATGATTAAAGTGCTGCTGTAAAATTTCCATAATATCGGTTACCCAATGGTTCACGAAATGCTTAACTACCCTCGTTATACACAGTCATTACATGATCAAATTCTCTTGAATGAAATAAATCAAAATCGTTTTTCATTCTATCATGAACATCATGTAACAGTGAAAATGTCATAAAATGTTCTTTTGATCTATGATTATCTTTATTAAAAATAAAATTAAAAGGTCTAAAATTCAATAAAATATCTGCCAGTGTTACATTTATCATATACTAAGATTCTTAATTATAGTCTCGAAAATTATATAAATTATTTAATAAGTTTTAACCAGTTTAATTTAAATCATTGGCCGCTTAACCATTATAATCACCTGATTAAAAATACTACAGTAAAAAATTATCATCCTAATCGTTATTCTATAAATATGATAAGTTAGGATCCACCTAGTGGGGTAGTCTACCTGCTCTTGCATTAGCATGATCAGCACGTAGATCAATATCTTCAATATTTAAATTATCTCTCTATCCTTAAGTCAATTATCCAACCATTTAATTTTACTAAAACGGTACTGCACGTCTAATTGTAGGAGCCTATCTACCAAATCTTTAGGTATAGCCAGGTACTGTAACATTGTATCTGTTTCTCTCTTATACTGGTAATAATTAAGGTCTACTAGCATCACCCCTACTAGTATATAATCCAAAATATGGTTACTTATTTTTTCGATTTGGTTTTAAAATTTCATCAATATTTTATTATTTTTATTTTTACACTTTACGTTTTCTACCTTTCTTTTTTTTAGGACGAACTCTATATCTAATTGGCATATACACCTCTCCTACATTAGCTGCCATCTCTACTATTCTACCAAATTCGTTTTCTAAATCACCATTATCTAATTTTCTTAAACGATTTTTTTTCTTATTTTAATTTTACTGATCAAAAATTTCATTATCATCATCATTATTAATTAATTCCTCTTCATTATTTACATCTTATTGTTACTATTATTATGGCATGTCATCTTAAAGATATATATTATCATTCTCTTGTTCAATATTATTATCATTCATCATTTACTGTTATGGTTAAATTATTTCATCATTTACATTCTCAACATCTGGCTATCCTTCAATAATTCTATCAATACCTTCAGCAAATCTTTAAGCTGCACCTACTCTTTAATTAATATCAGCCTCAAAATTAAAATTCTACAATTCATAATTATATTTTAACCTGTTTTACAAAGTTAATTAATTACTCTACTAATATTCATTATATCTAGCATAATTAAATTCATAATCGGTACCATTGTATACATACTCAGCAAAGTCTCTCTCATTCATTGGCTCTACACCGTGTTCTTCTAAAATTATTTAAGCTCTTTAATAATATTTTTAATATGCTTTATGAACTGCTTTTGCTAATTCAATCTATGTTAGTTTTTCATGCATATCATTGTTAAT
>CAIWET010000586.1 GCA_903911805.1 uncultured Ignavibacteria bacterium
AAAAGAATATTTAGATTCTTAATGATTAGTTATGAATAGTTTTGTGGTGGTTTTTCATTCAACTTACGATGAAAAAAAGTATAAAAAAAAAGGGCAATTTAATTGCCCTTTTTTTTGTAGATTTATTATTATTTATCAGACACTAACTTAATAGTTGTATTAATGTTATTTCCTGAAATTCTGCAATAATAGATTCCGTTATTTAGCTTAACGTCAAATTTATTAATTCCTGATATTAATTTTCCATTAAATACTTCAGCAATTTTATTTCCTAATAAATCAAATATTTCAATTTGTGCATCTGTATCGAACTTAGAAACATAAATTATATTTGTTCTATCTTCGAATGGATTTGGATAATTATAAAACTCGCTTGTTTGAGTTTGAGTATTATTTTCTACATCACTTGGGTCAGCAGTATTGTATGACATCACAGTTGACCAAGAACCAGCAACCTGATAATTCATTCCTCTAACTCTCCAATACAATTTTGTATTTACTGGCAATTCATCAACGTCTGCAGTATAGGTTGTATCATTTAAATCTAAATCTAGTACATTATCAATAAAATCATTTTTCTTGCAAATTTGCAAAGTATATGAAATCATTGCTTGTGGAGAATCATTGTTCTTTTCAACTAGAGAAGCAGTTACTGAGCTCCATACAAATTTTGTTCTTACATTTACATTTACAGCACCATTTTCTGGGAAAAATACACTTGGAATTTTTGGTGCATTTGCTTGCTTTGTAGCAAATGTAAATTCACCTGACCAAGCACTAAATCCACCATTTGCATCATAAGCTTTTACTCCCCAGTAATATTTAGTTAATGGAGCAATAATATTTGAATCAACTACAAATGATGTAGTAGTAATTCCTTTTTTTGATACAATATACTTTGAGCTTGGATAAGGAGTTTCGCTTACGTAAACTTCATAATTAGTAGCATTTGGTACTGCATTCCATTTAAGTGTTATAGGATTTCCCTGATTTGTTGTTGCATCTTTTGGTGCAGATAATGTTGGAGTGGCTAAAGCATTAGAAACAGGCCATCCATCAATTAATTTAAACCAATATGTGTAATTTCTAATTCCACCTGATGTAACTACATTAGAAATTGTAACAGTATATTTTTTATTATTTTGCAATCCACTTACATCCCATATCAATGCATTTGGAACGCCATAACCTTGATTATTAGCAACTTTATTGCTAATAGCTAGTGCTACGTTAGATTCATCTACTATTGAAATAGTGGCATTACCATAATTTATTGTTTGATTATTCCATTGATTTGTTTTATCCTGAATTGCTGTAAATGAAAATTTCCAGATTTTGCCATCAGAATCATAAACTAATTCTTTTGGATATTCTTGATAAGGATAAGCTATAAAATCATTCTCTAAAGTATTTAAATTTTTAGTAGCATTTGCAACATAATATAAATTTGTTGCAGTAACGTTAAATTGTGGATTTTGCTTTGATTTTCCATCAACTCTACCATAAGAAATATTAGTAACCCAAGGATTGATTATCCATCTTCTATGACCACATTCAGCTACTCCATTATCATTCATCCAACTTGAAACAGAATTTTCTGAAGATTCTACTGATGAACCATATACATACGAAATATAAAGATTTGAAGATGCGGCAGCAGCTTTTCCTAAATCACTATAGCAAGAATAGTTTGTTTGTGGATTATGGTCTAAAAGTTCATTTGAGGCCATTATTAATGATGTTTTCTGTGAGGCTACATCATTGGCTGTATTATAAGTAACTGCTGGCAATTTGTGCAATGCTCTTACTTTGTTAATATAGTCTAAAACTTTTTGTGTTTCAGTAGATTTTAACTTTCCTTCACCACAATTTGGAATATCTGGAACCACATCATAAAGAGTGGTATAATCTGCGTTTGCTAGCATAGAAAATGCGAAAAAAGCCAAAAATAAGAGTATTTTTTTATACATAACAATTCCTTAATAGTTTTAGTAAATTCAA
>CAIWET010000587.1 GCA_903911805.1 uncultured Ignavibacteria bacterium
CGATGTTATACAATTGAAATAAAATACTTTTTTACCTTTTCTTCTAACATATAGTTCCTCCTACTTTATTGTCTAATATTCTACAATCAATTTTAAAATTATCAGAAATGATGATTGTGTTAATACAAATAAAATATTATTTTTTAATTTTGAAGAGAATCTGAAAAAATCATTTTTTCGTTTTTGAATATTAGTTTTGTCGTTCTAAGTACCTGAAATATATCTATTTAAATGAAATATATTTCTTGTTTATCTCGGTATTCCTTCTTAAGTTTGTACTGAGAAATTAAAACGTTTTAACTCGCTATTATTCAAGTATTTACAAATAATTAGGATTTATAATATGAAAAAAGAAACTAAAAAAACAGTTCAATCAGAAAATGAAAATATTGAGATTGAAGTAATTGAAAATGATATTAACTTATCAGAAATTGCACCAGAAGAGATCGAAAATGAAATAGCAGAGGTATCTACAGATACTGCAAATGAATTAAAAAATGATAATGTAAAATTATCAATGCCAGAAGAAAAAGCTGATCCAGAATCAGAAGAAAAACTTTTAAAACTAAAAATTAAAGCTCTCAAAAGATCAATTGATAACAAAAAATACGCAATTGATCGAGACCAAGAAAAAGCAGACTTATGGAGAATACAAGCTAAAGAACGCGATGAAAAAGCTACCACAGAATTTGAAACTAAAAAGATATTATTGGAAGAACAAATGAAAAAGAATCAAGAAAGATATAATAAGCGTATACAGAAAACTTCGATTTATTGGCATATTTACACCGACGATTTCGAAATAAACAAAATTCTAAAGTCTAAAGATGAATTATCTAAACTCGAAACCGAATTAATAAAATTAGAAGAACAAATGCCAGTAGTGGCAAATTGATTAACCTGAAAAGGCTGCTCCTAAAAAAGCAGCCTTTTTCATTTTGAAAGGATAAAATGAATATTATATTTTTTGGTATACTAACCTTTTATTCAGGTTTAGCTGCCACCGCTTTGTACATCGGTATTAAAGAGATAAAAAATGAGAATTTAAAAATTATTAAACAGAAGGATCAAAGAAATGAAAAATATAAGAGATGACTTTTTTGATAAGCAGAATTGCGATCGATGTAATTCACCTATACCAGTTAGAATTATGAGCTGGTTTACAAATGAAACGATCTGTATTCCCTGCTCAATTGCAGAAGGAGAGATAAAAAGAGCATTACCTGATAATGGTAGACATTATGAGGGTTGCGGATATTTACCGAAAATTGAAAAGGTGATATCATGACACCTGAACAAATAAAAGATGAATTAAGAAATTTCACCGGAACGGAACATTATTATAAGCATCCTTTTGGTAATTTATTTACCCAAGGAGTTAAATTTCTGATAGACGAATGTCAATGCTGGTGGCTAATTGATGCTTGCATTTCATGGCAATTTGATAAAAAAGTCAGTGAACAAGAATTTATTGCTTTTAAGTTAAAAGTAAATGCAGAAAAATCTGCGGTTTTATATATTGAAGATGGTAACTATAATGTGATTGCTACACAAGAAATCGAATTTACTGATTTTCCGCTTGATGAAATAATTATATGGTTGTCAAATGGAGTCTTTTATCTACCATCAGAACATTAATTATTAAAATAAATTTATCATGATAAATCCGTTAGAGATTTCGGTTCTCGATGACCTTTGACTGTAAGCGGTGAAAATTAAC
>CAIWET010000588.1 GCA_903911805.1 uncultured Ignavibacteria bacterium
CGATCTGTATCAGTTGGAGCTGGTTCATACTTTAAAAAGACTACTAAAAGACAGAAATTCAGATTAGCTTTTCATTTTGGTTTGTTTCAATTTTTAATGCCGATTTTAGGATGGTTTGCTGGTTATCAAATTGCTGATTTTGTTAGTAACTGGGATCATTGGATTGCACTTATTATTTTAGCAATAATTGGGTTAAAAATGATTAAAGACTCATTTGAAGATAATCCTATTACTAAAGATATTACAAAAGGATGGACTTTAATTTCCCTTTCGATAGCAACTAGCATAGATGCACTTGCAGTTGGTTTTTCTATGAGCTTGCTTAATCAAGAAATTGTTGTACCATCAATTATTATTGGTTTGGTAGCAGCTTCAATGTCCCTATTAGGAATTTTATTAGGTGAGAGATTATCTTCAAAATTTGGAGGCAAAGCAATGCTAATTGGAGGTATAGTATTAATATTAATTGGATTTAATATTCTATATCAACATCTAAAATAAACTATTTATTAAATATTGCTCCAAATAAAAAGTTCATTGCTACTATTAATAGAAAAACTGCATAAACTTTTTTTATTAATTTTCCTGAAAGTTTAAGTGTAATATTTGCACCAAAAAAAGCTCCAATTAATAATCCAATTGAAACAAATAATGCATAATTTAAATTTAAATTTCCAGCATTATAATAAACCAAAACACCTGGTAAACCAACAGGTAAGAGTAATGCTCCTAATGAAGTTCCAATTGCTTTTTTTGTATCATATTTCATAAATGTCACTAAAAATGGAACTATGACTAGTCCTCCACCAATCCCAAATAAACCAGATAAAACTCCAGCAAGTAAACCTAAACCAAGCAAACCTATAATTTTATCATTTCTTGATTTGTCTTCTTTAATTTCAATTTCTTGATTTTTTCCGAATTTCTTTTTTAAAATAGAAGAGATATCAAAAAAGTTATAACATACATATAAAAGGAAAATTCCATAGAATTGTTTTAAAGTTGTAATTGGTAAACTAATAGCGATATTGGCTCCGAAAGCAACACCTAAAGCTAAACCAAATGCAATTAAACCTGATGATTTAATTGATATCAATCCTTTTTTATAATATTGAATTACTGCTAAAATTCCAACAGGAAGCATTAATGCAAATAATGATGTTCCGCTTGCAAGTGTTAAATTAAATCCAAAAATAACAACTAGAGCTGGAACAATAATAACACCGCCACCAATTCCAAACATTCCTGCTAATATTCCAGCAAGCATTCCTAAAATAATTAACTCTAAATTTAACATTTCAATCATTTCTCTTTGTTTATTCTTAAATTATTTATAATTTTAAAAAAATTAAACAGCAAAATAAGAAATTTTCTTAGAATGCAAAGAATGGATTAAAAAAGAGGTCAAAATGAGAACTATTAAACTGATGATTTTTTCAATATTTTATTTAACTTATAATACTTTTGGTGCTGAAGTTATATTTAAAATTGATAATGGAAATCCAAAAGGAATGAACTACCAAGCTTCTCGAAATGGATGGGAAGAATCAGTTGTTTTGCAGCCTTTAGGTCCTTGCAAAATAAATAAGTTACATATTTATTATTCTGGTACTCAAAAAGCAAAAGATACTATCCACTTTGTAGGCTTTCCAACAGCTGGTAATCTTTATCCAACTGAATATATCTGGAGTTATAATTCATTAATTGAGCCAGTAATTTTTGATTATGACGGAACACCCGGTTGGAAAGAAATTGATATTTCTAATACTGGTCTTCGCTCTGATGGTTTTGATAAAATTGTAATCCAACACATTATGAACCCTAAAGGTCCTTTCTTTACTTTTGACAACGATGGTATGAGTGGATTGAGTTGGATAACTGATCCATTTACTCCTAATGGAAATTTTTATGATATTATGGGAACAATTCATTATAACTCTCAAGGAGATTTTATGGTGAGATTTGTTTTGGAATATCTTTTCCCAAAAGACAGCATTTCTATGAATCCGCCAGCTCCAACATTATATAATACCAATTTAATCTCAGGTGGTGGATATCCTTCAATAGTTGATTGGAATAATGACGGTTATGATGACATTGTTTTGGGTGGAACAATTTTTCAAAACAATCAAAATTCAACTTTTACAAATATTTCAGCAGCAAATCCTATAAATGCTTCAGGTACAGCTTGGGGTGATTTTGATAATGACGGAAAAATTGACTGTTATGCAATTGCTAATGGTGCTGCTGATTTCGATAAAAGATTAGAATGGAATAATAATGCTATGTATAAAAATACAGGCACTCAAATTATTCCAATCAATCAAAAATCAGTTTTTAAAACACCTTACCCTAGCACAAAATTTAATTTTTTAACTTCTACTGATAATAATAAAGATTCTATACATAATCCTTATAACTCAATAAGTCCTGTATTTTTTGATTACAATAATGATGGATTCTTAGATTTATTTATTGCCAATAGAAGAACTGAGTTATCTGGGAAACCCGAAATGTTTTCTCCAGATGAACTTTGGGAAGGTTCGGCAGATGGAACTTTTAAAAATGTTTCTGTGCCTTCAGGAATTCACGCTGGCGAGACTTATACTCCTTATGATGGTAGCAATGGCTTTGGATATTACGATTGCTATGGAGCAATGGCTGTTGATTACAACAAGGACAATAAGACCGATATATTTGTTGCTAATTATCGATTAATCAAGGATAATTTATTCAAAAATAATGGAAATTCAACCTTTACTGAAAATGCAGCTCAAACCGGTGTTCAAGGTTTGCCAACTGCTGCTCAGGGGTATTTCGGTCACGGAATGGGTTGTCAATGGGGCGACTTTAACAATGATGGCAATCCTGACTTGATTGTTGGAAATCTTGCTCATACAGACTATCGCGGAATTTATTCAAATCCTTCTTTAATTTTCAAAAATTTAGGAAGTCCATCATACAAATTTGATGAAGTTCATACAAAAATGGGACTTAAATTCCACGAAGGTAATGCTGGATCAATTTGGGCAGATTTAGATTTAGATGGCAATCTTGACTTATGGCATGGAAAATATTCTGGTGGTATGGGTTTCTTCTATTTCAATCAAGGTGCGCCTGATTATAAATTAGTCGAAAAAACTTGGGAACTCAATTGTGTTGTCCAAAATCCTTGGGTTGCTGTAAAAACAGATTATGATAATGATGGTGATTTTGATTTTGTAATTAATGGTCAATTATATAGAAATGATATAATCCATAAAGGAAAATTTATTGGGATCAGACTTGTTGGCTCTCCAAAAGATAAAGTAAATATGGATGCTTATGGTACTAAAGTTACAATAACCGCTGGTGGTAAAGTATTCTATCAAGAATTATCTGGAAGTTCTGCTGGTACATTATGTTCTCAAAATTCAAATGAATTATTATTTGGTTTAGGTGAAGTAAATAAAATTGATGGAATGACAATTGAATATAGCAATGGAACAAAAACTGTTATTACCAAGCAACTTGATTTGAATGCAAAATATACTGTCACTTATCCAGGCACAGTTGAGCAAAAATTGGTTGCAACACCAGCTCAAGTTTATCCAGAAAATAATCAAATCATTTTAGATACAAATTTTATTCAATTTAAATGGAATAGCGTTGCTGGTGCAAAAGAATATTACGTAACATTTTTGAACTCACCAAATGGTTTTGAATTAGGAACAAACATTACAAAAGATACATTAAGTCATTTTTTCAAGCCAAATCCTTATAAAACTTATTATTGGAAAGTTAGAGCTGTAAATCCAGATGGAACAAAGACTCCATTCTCGTCGGAATGGGCATTTAGCATTGGAATGCCATCCGCATCATCAATTACAAAAGTTTATCCTAAAAAAGACAGCATTAATATTCCAATCAAATCTAAATTTATTTGGAATAAAGCTGAATTCCCAATCTTTTTAAGAGATCAAATTATTAATTATGAAATATCAATTTTTAATGAATTCAATGAATTACTACTGATACAATCAGGTATTACAGATACTTCTCGAATTTTTCCAGCATTATCACCAAATAAAAAATATAAATGGAAAATTTGTGCAGGTATTGCAGGTGGTTATTTAATTTGCTCTCCAATTTGGGAATTTACAACATTAGGACTTCCAGAAGCAATTCAATTAACTGAACCCGCAAATAATGCAATAGATGTTACTACTAAGCCATATTTTAAATGGACTGAAAGTACAATTGCTAATTTCTATCAATTACAGGCATCACAGGATTCATTATTTACAACAATCGATTTATTAAAAGATAGTATCCAATATGCAAGTTACAAATTATTTAAAGGGATGAATGGTCAAACTTTATATTATTGGCGTGTAAGAGCTATGAACGATGGTGGATATGGAAAGTGGTCAGATACCTGGAAATTCAAAACTGGAGGAGTAAACAACATATTTGAAGAAGAAAATCCAAACAATCTATTCAAAATTGATGAAATTTCTCCGAACCCAGCAAAAGAGAAAATTAATTTAAAAATTTCTTCGGCTATTAATGATAAAATTACTATATTCGTAGTAAATAATATAGGATTAACTATAAAAACTTTTGAAAATGTGATGAATATAGGCACAAATAACCTGGAATTAAGACTGGATGGGATTTCATCCGGAATTTATTTTATTAAAATAACAAATAATCAATTTAGTATAACTAAACCGTTTTTATTAATTCATTAAGGTTTTAATTATGTCAGATTTAAAGGGAGACGTTTATTACCCTTCTCAAGAAGTGATTAATCACGCGCACGTTCCTAATTGGGACGAATTAAATGATTTTGCTCAAAATAATTATGAAGAATTTTGGGCTAAACAAGCTGAAGAACTTCACTGGTTCCAAAAATGGGACAAAGTAATTGAAGATGCAGAAAAACCATTTTATAAATGGTTTGTTGGTGGAAAAACCAACATCGCTTATAATTGCCTGGATGCTCACACAAAAACTTATAGAAGAAATAAACTTGCCCTTATCTGGGAAGGTGAAGATGGAGAAGAACGTACTTTCTCTTATTTTGCTTTATACAGAGAAACAAGTAAATTTGCAAATATATTAAAATCGCTTGGAGTAAAAAAAGGCGACAGAGTTACCATTTATATGGGAAGAGTTCCAGAATTAATAATGGCAATGCTAGCTTGTGCAAGAATTGGCGCTATTCATTCAGTTATTTATGGTGGATTTTCTGTTGAAGCTCTTCACGAAAGAATTGACGATTCACAATCAAAAGTGCTTATCACTTGCGATGGCGCTTTCCAAAGAGGAAAAATTGTACCATTAAAATCAATTGCTGACGAAGCTCTCCAAAGAGCTGGTGCTGTAGAGCACGTTCTTGTTATTAAAAGAACAGGGCAAGAAGTTTATATGGAACAAGGTAGAGATATGTGGTATCACGAATTGGAAAAACTTCCAGTTGCTGCTCCTAATTGTCCAATTGAAGAAATGGATGCCGAAGATCCTCTATTCATTCTTTATACTTCTGGCACTACTGGTAAACCGAAAGCTATCCTTCATACTCACGGTGGGTATATGGTAGGTACTTATACTACATTAAAATATGTGTTCGATATACACGATGACGATAGATATTGGTGTGCTGCCGATCCAGGCTGGATTACTGGACATAGTTACATAGTTTATGGACCATTTTTGAATGGTGCAACTTCATTTATGTATGAAGGTGCTCCAAACTTCCCTTATCCAAATCGTTGGTGGCAAATGGCTGAAAGATATGGAATTAGCATTCTTTATACTGCACCAACTGCTATTAGAGGATTAATGAGATTTGGCGAAGCTTGGGTTAACCGTCACGATTTATCAGGATTGAGATTATTAGGTAGCGTTGGCGAACCAATTAATCCAGAAGCTTGGAGATGGTACCATAGAGTAATCGGTAAAGAAAAATGCCCAATTATGGATACTTGGTGGCAAACTGAAACTGGTATGTTTATGATTACTCCTACCCCATCATTACCATTAAAACCAGGTTCTGGCACAAAGCCATTCTTTGGATTGCAAATGGATATATTAAATGAAGAAGGTGAACCTGTTGGAGCAAATGAAGAAGGATATTTAGTTATTAAAAATCCTTGGCCAGCAATGATGAGAACAATTTATAATGATCCTGAAAGATTTGTAACCCAGTATTGGAGCAAGTATCCAGGATTATATATGACTGGCGATAGTGCTAAACGCGACGAAGACGGTTACTATTGGGTAATTGGTAGAGTTGATGACGTAATTAAAGTTTCAGGTTATAGATTAGGTACTGCTGAGATTGAATCAGCCCTTGTTAGTCATCACGACGTTGCTGAAGCTGCAGCTATTGGTATTCCTCACGAAGTTCGTGGAAACACTATTTATGCTTATGTAATTTTGAAGCAAGGCGTTGAGAAATCACCTGAATTAGTTGAATTATTAAAAGCTCACGTTGGCCACGAAATGGGACCTATTGGTAAACCTGAAAAGATTGAATTTGTTGATGCTTTACCTAAAACAAGATCAGGAAAAATTATGCGTAGAGTATTGAAAGCACAAGCTTTAGGTCAAGACCCAGGCAATCTTTCAACATTGGAAGAATAATAATTATTAGTCAATCTATTTTCATAAAATCCTGCTTCTAAAAAAGAAGTGGGATTTTTTTTATTTTGGTAGGTCAAGCGCCCCGCTTGACCATCTTAAAGTAGCACAGACATTCCTGTCTGTGCTTGTAAAAAAAATATACTAAATTTCTGGAATTTCTTATATTATTTAGATTGAACCCACCTTTAAGGTGGGCTCCATCTTGAAAATTCATGGTAGGTCAAGCGCCCCGCTTGACCATCTTAAAGTAGCACATCCTTTAGGTTGTGCAAAATCAATAATATTACATTGTTTTTAAAAAAATTATTTGGAATATTTGAATATTTTTTATAATTTTGAATTATACTTAAAAAGCTAATTAAAATAAGATTAATTTAAAAGGGAAAGTTTCCTTATATAATATAAAATAAAAACAGAGTCCTGCCCTA
>CAIWET010000589.1 GCA_903911805.1 uncultured Ignavibacteria bacterium
TATCTTTTAACTATGAATTTGGAAACTCCACCTTCAAAAAAGATATGAATTTTATTAACAGAGTTTAAATAATTTTCTGTCTGATAAGTATCTTCAGAAATTTCTTTGAAATCTTTAAATCGATTTTTACTCAACGAAGAGTTTGTTGTGATTATACATCCAGAATTATATGGAATTAAAACTTCTATTTTTGAAGCTCCACACTCAATATTAATATTAGATGAGTCTAATCTTTCTCCAATTTTAACACCAATTGAAGAAGCACCTGAATTGATATTTAATGTTCTAATTTTATAATCTGATAAATCAAAAAATGAACTTACTGCACCAAGGTTAGCATCAAGATTCCAGACAACTTCAGGATTTAATTTAATAATACCTTCGCGTTCCAAAATTTTATCATTAATATTAACTTCAGTATTTGATGAAAGATCAATATGATTTGGAATAGAATCTTCTTTACTAATTGTAAATAAATTTTGTGGTTTAGAATTATAAACCTCAATTAAATCGATCGATTTATCAAATATCTTTAATTCACCCTCACCATAATCAATATTTAGAAAATACTCAGTGAATGCAGAATCTATTGGCAATTTAAATGTTGGTGCAACTTCAAGTGTTTTAGTTTGATTCTCATTTATTTTAACATCATATTTACAATACGATGTATTTAAGAAACTAAAAAGCATTAGTCCTACTAATAATCCATTTATTGATGAAATAATATATTTAATAAATCTTGGAAGATTTAAATAAAATAATCCGATTGAAATTATAAATATTGGCCAAAAGTTTTTGATATAATGAAATTCAAAATTAACTTGAGTAATTTGTTTTAATAAATATAAAATTCCTAAGAAAATAAAAAAAGATCCCCAAAAAATATGATTGTATTTGATTTTCATTTTTTCCTCTTAATTTTTACTTCTTGAATTATAAATGATATAAGCACCTAAAAAGATCAATGCCAAAGGCCACAATTTAAAATAATTCCAATATGGCAAAATATTATCCATTAATGTCAATACACCAATAAGAATTATTAAATATGCAAAAAACTGTTTGTTTCTTGATGATTTCTTTTGTGGTTTAATTTCAGTTTGAAAAGAAGATTTTTCAAAATCTTCACCATAAACATTTTCATTTGAAATAACTGTTGGGTCTTCTGGAAGAATAAACCACATTATAATATACATTAATATGCTAAATCCCCAAGCTAATGCTGAAAATACAAATATCAATCTAACAATCATTGGGTCAATATCAAAATATTCACCAATACCTCCGGCGATTCCGGCTATCTTTTTGTTAGTATTACTGCGGTACAATCTTTTATTCATTTTTTCTCCAAATTATTACAATTTAATATACGATTAATATTTTTCTTTGTTACATTTGAATTTTTAAATAATTATTATATATATTATCCGAAATTTTTAGTAAATTGCTAAATAAATTTAACAACATTTTGGTAATATTTTGGTTTAATTATGGCAAGAACATTTAATAAAGCAACTTTAATCGGAAGATTAGGACAAGACCCTGAATCCACAACTTTAGCATCTGGTATGCAAATGTGTAAATTCTCATTAGCTACAAACAATAGCTACAAAGATAAATCCGGAGAATGGAAAGAAGAAACTGATTGGCATCGTATTGTAATTTGGGGTAATTTAGCTGAACAAGCTCAAAGAAATCTAAAAAAAGGCTCTCAAGTTGGTATTGAAGGTAGAATTAAATATAGCCAGTTTGAAAAAGATGGCAAAACTTCCAATTATACTGATATTGTTGCTTCTTCTATTATCTTTTTAGATAAAATTGAAGCTGGTGGTTCATCTAATTCTTATAACGCTCCTAAAGAAGAGTTTAATTCAAATAATTCATCTTCCAATTTTGATGAAGATGTTCCTTTCTAATCAATGAAGTTATTACTTTTTGATATTGATGGAACTATTCTTAAAGTCAAAGAATCACTTTCTAAGCAAGTTTTTGCTGATTTAATAAAAAAAGTTTTCGGTCAAGACATTCCTGAAAAATTGTTACCAAATTTTGCAGGAATGACTGACTTAAAAATCATAACCGATACAGCAGAAATTATTGGGATAACAAATGAAGAGATTGAAAAATTATTACCTCTTTTTTGGAAAGAAATGATTGAGGTATTCAATCCACTTTATAATAATACCAATGTTACTTTGTTGCCAGGGATTACCGAATTAATAAATTATTATCATAATTCAAATGATTTTCAATTAGGTTTATTAACTGGAAATCTAAAAGACTGTGCCTATATGAAATTAAGACCTTATAATTTAGAAAATTTCTTCCCTTTTGGTGCTTTTGGTGATGAAAATTACGATAGGAACAAATTGCCTTCCATCGCAATTAATAGAGCAAATTCTTATATTACTAAAGAGTTATTCTATAATTACAACTCTCTAATTATTGGCGATTCCCCAATGGATATTATGTGTGCAAAATCAAATAATATCAAATCCTTGAATGTTGCCACTGGCAGTTACTCCAAAATTCAACTAAATGATTTTGGTTCTGACTATTGCTTTGACGATTTCAATGACACAAATTCAGTAATTAATAAAATTGAAGAATTATTAAAATGAAAAATATTATAATTGCTATTGATGGACCTGCGGGTTCTGGAAAAACTTCTTCCGCTAAAATTGTAGCTGAAAAATTAAACTATGTTTATATCGATACCGGCGCAATGTATAGAGCTTTTGCCTTAGCTTGGTTAAGGTCTGGAATGGAATTTAATACTAATAGTTTTAAATCTATTATGGAAAATTCCAAAATCGAACTTGGTCAAAATGAATCAGGTCAAAAGACATATCTTAATGAGGAAGACGTATCTGAATTAATAAGAACTCCTGAAGTAACCAAATATGCGTCTTCAATTTCAGCTGACAAATTTGTTAGATACTCAATGGTGGATAAACAAAGAGTGCTTGGACAAAAAGGTGGAGTTGTGATGGATGGTAGAGATATTGGAACCGATGTTTTTCCGCAGGCTGAATTAAAGATTTTTTTAATAGCTTCTATTGAAGCAAGAGCAAAACGTAGATTAGCTGAATTAGTGGCAAAAAACATTGAGGTTTCTTTAGAAGAAGTAATGGATCAAATCTCTGAGAGAGACTATAATGACAGCAATAGAGACGTAAATCCTTTAAGACAAGCTGAGGATGCAATAAAATTAGATACTTCAGATTTGACAATTCAGGAACAGACAGATTTAATTTATAATTTGGCAACTAAAATAATTAATTCTTCCTATGACTGATTTAATTAAAAATATTATTCCTAATTTACCATTATGGACTATTGCATTGATTGCATTTGTATTTTATGCAATTATAGCATTAATTTTAAAGTATTTTATTTTAAGATTCATTGGACATTTAGTGAATAAATCAAAAAATTCAATTGATGATAATATTTTTGATTTAATTGAAAATCCTATAGTCGAAACAATTCTAATTATTGGTTTAATTCACGCTACAAGCATTTTAAATTATAATCCAAAATTTGAAAATTATTCAATTAAAATATTCTTAACTTTATTGTTGCTGATTTGGACTACTTTAATTTATAAAATATGCAATTTAACTATACGATATATTATAAAATTCAGTACTAATCATTCTATTATCAATAATGACAACCAGCCATTAATTATCAATCTCATTAAAGTATTATTATTGATTATTTCATTAGTTTTAATGCTAAGTACCTGGGAACTTGATCTTACTCCTCTTCTCGCATCGGCTGGTATTTTATCTGTAATTATCGGTTTTGCTGCAAAAGACACAATTGCAAACTTCTTAGGTGGCATTAGTGTTATTATTGACAAACCATACAGAATTGGTGATTGGATTGAACTTGATCAAAATGATCGTGGTGAAGTTGTTGACATTGGTTTACGTTCTACAAGAATTAAAACAAGAGATGATGTCTTAATTTCAATCCCAAATTCAATAATTTCTAATGCCAAAATCATTAATGAAAGCTTTCCTTATCATAATTACAGATTAAGAATTCCTATTAGTGTACATTTTAACGCAGATTTGGAACTTGTTGAAAAAGAACTTACTTTATTAGCTGAGAATAATGATAAAGTACTCAATGATCCCTTCCCTAGAGTTAGATTCAGGGAATTCGGAACCTCAACCATCAATTGTGAACTCCTTTGTTGGACAAACCATCCCGCAGATCGTGGATTGATTATCCATTTACTCCTAAAGGAAATCTATTTGAAATTTAATGAATTAGGAATTGACTTTCCTTATCAACAATTAGATGTAAAAATTAAAAATAAAGAGAATTTCTAATGACAAAAATAGAATTATTAACCCAAATTGAAAATCATTGCATCAATAATTCCAATCCCGCTATCGTTGATAAATACAAACGATACTTCAAAGAAGAATACGATTCCTTTGGTGTATCAAAAGAAGTTAATGAAGTCTTTATCAAAACCATTTTTGCCGATAATCAAATCGATATAAACTTAATTGATGATATTTCCAAAGAATTATTACTCTCAAATAAATACGAATACACCTCAATTCCCTTATTATTATTATTAAAAAATAAAAAACACTTTAATAATAATACATTCCAAATGATTAGCCGCTGGTTTGACATCGGAATTACAAATTGGGCACATACCGATTATATTTGCTCTCAAATAATGGATATTTTCTTCAAAAAAAACATAATTTCCTATCAGGATTTAGCAGAATGGAGATTCTCGGATAGAAAATTCAAAAGAAGAGCAGTTCCAGTCTCTTTATTAGAAATAAAAAAGACTCATAAAAACTTTCAAGAGCTATTCGATTTTATTGAACCGATGATGATGGATAAAGATAGAGTAGTACATCAAGGAATTGGATGGTTTCTAAGAGAAGTTTGGAAAATAGAACCGGCAATTACCGAAGCCTTTTTATTAAAATGGAAAGATAAATCAGCCCGTTTAATATTCCAATATGCTTGCGAGAAGATGGAAAAAGAATATAGAGTAAAATTCAGAAGAAATAAATAAGTATTTATAAATATTTCTACATCCATAATTACATTTTTCAATTCAGATATTATAATATTAA
>CAIWET010000590.1 GCA_903911805.1 uncultured Ignavibacteria bacterium
ATTTTAGTATTTATTGTATTACTTTATAATTCTGTATTATCGAATAAATATATTAATCCCGATAATGCAGGTTGGACAACAATAGATTCAATGCCAATGACCAAAATTGATGATACTCATTATTCATCATCTTTTATAAGTAAATTACAAAAAATGTCTGACACAAGATGGTTAAGTATGGTTCAAAATTCCCCATTAAGACCTAACTTTTTTTATTTAAGATATACTTCAGATGCTGGAAATTCTTGGACTAATTTAATTGCTGACACAAATTCTGTAACAGAGAGAACATTAGCAGGAAGATTATTTTTTATTACAATTGGAGAAAGAATTGTTATTGTTGGCGAGGCAAATAATGTATGGATAATGAATGATATAAATTCGCCTATTAGAAATTTTCAAATTAAAGATTCATTTATAGACAACTTAAAAGATTTGGATTATAAAGATGGAACATTGATTTGTATGCTTTTTGGTGATATGTTTCGAAGTTATGATCTAGGTGAAACTTGGGAAAATGTTCGATTAAAATACAATGGTGATTTATATGGTCCACATTATGCTGCATTAAGGTCTGGGAGTAAATATTTTATTTGTTCACAATTAGGCTTTGTACAGGATAAACACTATTTTATTTCTAATGATAGTGCCAAAAGCTGGGAAAAATTATATCTATATAAAACAGATTCTGATTCTATAATGTATTATTTTAATTTTTTTGATGAAAACATTGGTTATGGACTAGTCAATAAACAGACCGCAAAATACAGTTCTTATTATAAACATAAATTAATGAAAACTACTGACGGTGGTAGAAATTGGTTTAAAATATATGAAGACAAAGATTCAACATTAGGTACTACTTATGATATTAAATTTAATAAAAGTGGAAATATTTTATATTACTCAAACAGAGGTATATTTTATTTTGAAAATGACAAATTAATATCTAAAACAGAACTAACTTTTGGTGGAATTAAACCTGGTGATATGATATTGAGTGGATTTATTACAGATAATAATCAAATAGTAATAAGTGCAGGTAATAGAGTATTTAAATATGATCCTTTAACATCTGTTGAACAGAATATTAACAACAATATTTCGATTTCCCCCAATCCAGCAACAGATTATATTGAAATCTCTTTGTCCCCCGCTGGCTGGGGCAGGGGGTGGACTCCTGAGATCTTCAGTATATTCGGAGAGAAGATATCCACCCCGTCTGACCTCTCCCCAGCCCTCTCCGAAGGAGAGGGAGTAAGAAAATTTGATGTTTCCAATCTTGTTCCTGGTGTGTATTTTATCAAAATTGGCGATAAATTCGAGAAGTTTGTAAAATTGTAAAAAAGATGGGGTCCACCTTAAAGGTGGGCTCCATCTTGTAAATTCTTGGTAGGTCAAGCAACCCTACTTGACCATCTTAAAGTAGCACAGACATTCCTGTCTGTGCTTGTAAAAAAAATATAAATATTTAGATTGAACCCACCTTAAAGGTGGGCTCCATCTTGTAAATTCTTG
>CAIWET010000591.1 GCA_903911805.1 uncultured Ignavibacteria bacterium
AATGAAGTTATTATAGATGTTAATGGAGTAGGGTATGGAGTTCATATCTCAATGCTTACTTCTGAAAAATTAGGAGCTATTGGCGAGATTGCTGAGTTATTAATTATTATGGTTATTCAGCAAGAATTTGTCAACCTATATGGATTTGCTGAGGGGTCTGAAAAAGAAGTTTTTAAGTTATTAATTAGTGTTCCTAATGTTGGATATAAAACAGCTTTGTCGATTTTATCTTCTTTAACTCCAATTGATATTAGAAATTGCATAGTTTCAGGCAATTTATTGATGTTGCAGAAATTGCCAGGAATTGGTAAAAAAACTGCTGAAAGAATGCTAGTTGAATTACGTGATAAAATGACCAAATTTAATATTGAAGGTGACACTACCCAACTTGATGGAGATATGCATTCCGTGAAAAGTGAGGCTATAGCTGCTCTTGTATCCTTAGGATATTCACGATTAATTGCAGAAAAAGCCGTAGCAAAAGTTATTCAGGAGAATCCTGATACAAAATTAAGTGTTGAATTAATGATTAAAAAATCTTTAGGTATTGTTTTAAAAATATGATATTGATTATACCTGAAATAAAGATAATTGATGGAGTTTGTTCCTTTTGTATAAAGGGAGATGAAGGTATGCACGATTTTTACGAGCATTTATCTAATTATCCAAATGAATTATGCAAATTATTGAGAGTAGAAAATTCAAAATCAATTTTTGTAAATGATGTAGATTCATTTTTGAGCAAAAGTCATCACGTAAACTTTGATGCTATCTTAGAATTGGCAAAAACAATTGATAGCCCATTTCAAGTAATGACAAATTTTAAAACTTTTGATGAATGCACATACTTAATAACAAATAAAATAAGAAAAATAATAATAAAAGACACTTTATTTAGAGATCCAAAATTAGTAAAGTCGCTTATTGATGAATATTCAGCTAGTTTATTTGCTTTTTATGTTTCTGAGGATAATTATTACATTGATGATACAAAAGAAATTCATTATTCAGCCAAAGAAATGATTAAAATTATATCTTCAATTGGTGGAAATAGAATATTTTATTCTAATCCGAATTGGAATAAAAATATGACAGGAATTTTAAAAGATGATATAATTCAATATGCTCATACTTTAAAAATGAAAGTTACATTAATCAATGGAATATATAACTCTAATCAATTATTAGATTTAGAGAAATTGACTGAATTCGGAGTTGATTCAATAGTTTTAGGTGAATCATTATTTAATAATTATTTTCCCTGCCAAAACTTATGGAGAATGATTGAAGCAAATAATAAAAATTTAGAATTAATGCCGGTTAAACATTAATATTTATTAATGATAATCGTTATAAACAAAGTTATGGTGTTTTTTTGAAATGGAATTTTATATTCAAATAATTTGCTGAAAGGAGCAAATTTTAAATATGCCAAATATATATATAGACGGAAAAAAAGTTGAAGCAAAAGATGGTCAAACTATAATTGAAGCCGCTTTTCAAAATGGTATAAACATCCCGCATTTCTGCTGGCATCCTGAGTTATCGGTTTCCGGTAATTGCAGAATGTGCCTTGTTGAAGTTGGTATGCCTAAGAAATTTGCCGATGGTTCGATTGAGCGTGATGAAAACGGTCACTTTGTTGTTGGATATTTTCCAAAATTACAAATTGCTTGTTCCACTCAAATATCAGATAATATGCACGTTAAAACAGTATCTGAAAATGCTGTTAAAGCTCAGGAATCTGTTTCAGAATTTATTTTGATTAATCATCCTTTGGATTGCCCAATCTGTGATGAAGCAGGTCAATGTAAGCTTCAAGAATATGCATTTAATCATTCCAGAGGTGAAAGTAGATTTGAAGAAACTAAAAATCATAATGTAAAAAGGGTTTCTTGGGGACCGAATGTGATTTTTGACGGTGAAAGATGTATCACCTGTTCAAGATGTATCAGATTTTCTAATGAAGTTGCAAATCAAGAAGTTTTGACTTTTGCTCAAAGAGGCGATAAAGTTACAATTCAGCTTTTTGAGGGTACTCAATTAGATAATCCATATTCTATGAATGTGATTGACATTTGCCCAGTAGGCGCTTTGACCAGCAAGGACTTTAGATTCAAATCCAGAGTTTGGGATATGAGCTTTAATGAATCCATCTGTAATTCCTGCGGAAAAGGATGTAACATTAAGGTTGGCGTTAGAAATAATGAAGTTCTCAGAATTGAACCAAGACCAAATCATTATGTTAATAATCACTGGATGTGTGATTATGGCAGATTGAACCCAATTGACAAAATAAATGAAAAAAGAGTTTTATCACCAATGGTTAAAGTTAATGGAAAATTATCAGATACAACTTGGGATAATGCAATATCAACTGCCATTGAAAAATTAAAAAAATTCAAACCTAGCGAAGTTATGTTTGTAGGTTCTGCTTTTGCAACTAATGAGGATAATTATTTGTACTCAAAATTTGTAAAAACCGTATTCAAATCTCATAATCTAGATTCATTTGTTTATATTAATGAAAGCTTTGCCGATAAAAAATTAAGAGTAAGCGATAAAACACCTAATTCAACCGGAATGAAGGAAATTTATGGTAATACAAATACTCATGGAGTAGAGATTTCTTTATTAAAAGAAAAGATTGACCATCATAATATTAAAGCAATTTATATTATAGATGATAATTTTGCTTCTAAAACTGATTTCATTCCTTATTTAGATAAATTAGAATTAGTTATTGTTCATTCATCTAATCATAATGCAGTAACTGATAGAGCTCATATTGTATTTGCTTTATCTAACTTTGCAGAAAATGAAGGTACAATTACAAATATTAATAAAAGAGTTCAGCATTTTGCTCCTGCATTGACAACTAAGGAAAATCTAAGATTTATGGGAATGAAAATGAGTCGTTTAGATAAATTTGGAGCAAATAACGACCGTTGGACAAACCATGACACAAGAGATACAAAAGCAATTTGGTCAGTTATTCAGAAAATCGCTAATAGTTTCAATGCAAATTGGAGTTTTAGCTCAGTTAAAGATGTTTTTGAAGACTTGACTCATCATATCGAATCTTTCAAAGGTATGACTTATAATTCATTGAAAGAATATCAGGGCTTAGTTCTTGGTAAAGGAACAAATCCTGACAAGAAAGTAAAGAATTACGAATCTCATTATATGAAACCATAATTGAAGGAGATATAGGAAAATGAACGAAATATTATGGCTATTACTAATATTTGGAATTAAAGCAATAATAATTATAAGCTTTGTTATGCTTTGTGCCGCTGCATTTGTATATTTAGAAAGAAAAATTTCTGCTGTTATTCAAAATAGAATAGGTCCAAATAGAGTTGGACCCTTTGGACTTTTGCAACCTTTTGCAGATGTATTAAAATTATTTTTGAAAGAGGATATAGTTCCCAAAAATGCAAACAGATTTTATCATAGTTTAGCACCAATTATTACATTAGGAGTAGCTTTTTCTGTTTTTGCAATTATTCCATTTGCCAGTTATTTGAAAATTGGAGATAGAGTAATTCATATGGGAATTGCACCAAATATTAATATAGGATTTTTATTTGTTTTGGCAATGACTAGTGTTGGTGTTTATGGTATTACATTAGCTGGATGGTCTTCCAATAATAAATACTCATTACTTGGTGGATTAAGATCTGCAGCTCAAATGATTTCTTATGAATTAGCAATGGGTTTGGCTGTAATCTCAATTTTGTTAATGTCACAAGATTTGACATTAACAGGAATAGTAGAAGCACAAAAAGGATTAAAATGGAATATTTTTCTTCAACCATTGGCATTTATTATATTTTTAACATCATCATTTGCTGAAACGAACAGATCTCCTTTTGATTTACCAGAAGCTGAACCAGAATTAGTTGGTGGTTATAATACAGAATATTCTGGAATGAAATTCGGTATGTTTTTCTTAGCAGAATATGCAAATATGGCTGCTGCTTCTGCAATCATTTCATTGTTGTTCTTGGGTGGATGGAATTTCCCATTTATCTATGAATGGCTCGGATTTGCAAATGGTTCAGTAGAATTAGTACTTGTTCAATTATTGGTATTTTTAGCTAAAATGCTATTTATGGTATTCTTCTTTATATGGACAAGATGGTCAATCCCAAGATTTAGATATGACCAATTAATGAATTTAGGATGGAAAATATTACTCCCATTAGGATTATTGAATATTCTTGTAACAGGAATAATCCTTATGTATATTTAATTATTATAAACAAATTGTAAATAAGAAATGAATATTACTAAAAATACAGAAGCTGAAAGATTAAATTTTTGGGAAAGAATGTATTTGCCAGAAATCGCAAGAGGTTTAGGTCTTACATTTAGACAAATGTTTAAACCTAGTTTTGTTAGACAATATCCTGAAGAAAAATGGGAACCAACTGGCTCATACAGAGGAAGACCTGTTTTAGTAGCTGAAGGAAATGACGAAAGATGTGTTGCTTGTGGACTTTGCGCAAGAGTATGTCCTGCATTAGCGATTCAAGTGCAAGCTTCAGAAACATTAGATTTATCCAAAGAAAGATTTCCAGTATTATTTGAAATAAATATGTTAAGATGTATTTATTGCGGTTTTTGTGAGGAAGTTTGTCCAGAAGAAGCAATTATTATGAGCAAAGACTATGAATTAGTTTTCAAAAGCCAAAAAGAAGCAATTTTGGGTAAAGAACAATTAAGAGTTCCTGTTGAGCAATTGCAAGATAGATTAGAATTTTTAAGACAATATAGATAAAGAATTTTTCAATTAAGGAGCGGACAAAATGAAAAAAACATTTTCGAAGTATTTACTTTTATTGTTTACTTTGGTAGCAATAAGCTCACTGTTATTTCTCGGATGCGGAAAAAAAGAGGTTATGAATATGGAACCTGAATTTGATAAGTTAGTAAAAGAAATTGAAGGCAAAGTTAAACCATTATTTAATGGAATGGCTTTAGCTTATTTTGATGCAACTGTTAGCGGTAAAGATGAATTATATCAAAAATCCGCACAATTAGAAATGGATTTGAATAAAATCCTTTCTGATAAAAATTATTTCAAGCAATTGAAACACTTCAAAGAAACTGAATGCATAATTGACCCTATTAAAAAGAGACATTTAGATGTTTTATATTTGACTTTTTTATCAAAACAAATTGATACTAATAAGTTAAATGAAATGACTAAGTTGCAAACTGAAATTCAAAAGAAATATGATACTTATAGAGCTGAAGTTAATGGTAAAAAATTATCAGATAACGAAGTAGAAGATATTTTATCATCTTCATATGATTCCAAAGAATTAAAAGAAGTTTGGTTAGCTCATAAAGCTATTGGTCCATCCGTAGCTGAAGATTTGAAAAAATTAGTAAAAATGAGAAATGCTGCAGCTAAAGAATTAGGATTCAGTAATTATCACGAAATGAGCTTGAAATTATCTGAACAAGATCCAAAAGAAATTGAAAAATTATTTGATGAATTAGACGCTTTAACAAAAGATGCCTTTGGTAAAGAAAAAGCAGAAATTGATAGAGTTTTATCAGCAAAATTAAAAATTAAACCTGAAGAAATGATGCCTTGGCATTATCAAAACAGATATTTCCAAGAAGCACCAAAGATTTATGATATTGATTTAGATACATATTATACAAAATCAGATTTAGTAAAATTAACAGAAGATTATTACACTAGCTTAGGTCTTCCAATCGAAGATATTGTTGCAAAATCTGATTTATTCGAAAAACCAGGAAAAAATCAACACGCTTACTGTATTAATATCGATAAAGAAGCAAGAGATATCAGAGTTTTATGTAATGTTGTTCCTAACGAAAAATGGATGAATACACTTCTCCACGAATATGGTCACGCATTATATGAAAAACACTTAGATGCTGCTTTACCTTGGGATTTGAAATCTCCAGCACATATCTTTACTACTGAAGCAATTGCTATGATGTTTGGTAGATTCTCATCTAATGCAAACTGGATGAAAGATATGTTGAAAATTTCTGATGAAGAAAAAGATAAAGTAAAAGAAATTGCTAGAAAATCTTTAAAATTACAACAATTAGTTTTCTCAAGATGGTCACAGGTAATGTATCGTTTTGAAAAATCAATGTATGACAATCCAGACCAAGATTTGAATAAATTATGGTGGGATTTGGTTGAAAAATATCAGGGAATGAAAAGACCAGAAGGTAGAAACGAACCAGATTGGGCAACAAAAGTACATATAGCAACAAGTCCTTGTTATTATCATAATTATCATTTAGGTGAATTATTTGCTTCGCAATTATATTATACTTTATCAGATAAAGTTCTAAAAGTAAAAGCTGAAGACAATCCAACTTTTTATGGTAAAAAAGAAGTTGGCGAATATTTAATTAAAAATGTATTTGCTCCAGGCGCAAAATATTTCTGGAATGATATGATTGAAAAAGCTACAGGCGAAAAATTAACTGCAAAGTATTATGCAAAGCAATTTGTAAATTAATCTTTTGTTATTGATATTTATTAAATCCTTCAGTTGCAAATTACAATTGAAGGATTTTTTTTACCAAATAATAAGCTTGTTTGCCAGTATCAATTTATGATCTTTATTAGACAAAAAATTAATTGATGGATATTTTCTAAATAATGAAAAAATCAGAAATTAAAAATTATATTTAAAATGAATGTGAAATCATGAAAAAACAAAAATACTTATATATATTGTTCTTAATAATTCTTCAATTTAAGTTAATCTCAAATCCAAATATAGATGTTGATTTTAAAGCAAGTAATCAGTATATATCGCCTTATCTTTTTGGTGGATTTATCGAATACTATTTTTGTTTTAGTAATGGAAATAACGGAATTTGGGCTCAAGAATTTAATAATAGGGGATTTGACTATTATTTGCAAGGTTATTCAGCAATTGGATGGGATAGATGGCAATCAACGACATTTAATAATGTGTTATGGGAGTCATTAGAAGGAGGATATAATGAAAATGGACAATATTATGAAAAAATGTCAAAATCTAGTGATACTGGCAGCATAGGTTTGGGACAATTTATTTATACGACTGATGACACTGGATATGATTTTTATATTTATGCTAAATCTGAAAAGCCAAATTTAAAATTAAAATTAAAAGTCCTCGATTATAGAAAACAAAATATATTATTTGATACTATACTTGGGAATACAACACTAAACTGGGAAAAATATTCATCAAAAATTCCTAATTTTAAGAATCAAAAAAAGGTATTTATTCTTATTTACTTTGATCAAACTGGATCAGTTTGTATTGATGAAGCATCAATAATGCCATCAAATAATATTAATGGATTCAGAAAAGTTATATATGATTATTATAAAGATTTAGGACAAACCATTTTAAGGTATCCTGGTGGATGGTTTATTGAATATTCAGGTTATAATTGGGAAATGGGATTAGGACCAATAGATAAACGGAAGATTTATAAAGGTAAAGAAAATATAAGATTAGATTTTGGAATTGATGAGTATATTAGATTTTGCAAATCATTAAAAATGGAACCACATTTAGTTGTTAATTATCTAACTGGCAGTCCAGAACAAGCAGCAAATATATTATCCTATTGCAATTCAGACACTTCATCAAAATATGGTAAACTAAGATTTTTAAATGGTAATGAAAAACCATATAATGTAAAATTTTGGGAAATTGGTAACGAAATATGGTTTGAGCCATTAAAATATGCCAAGGATTATTTGAAATTTTATGATACTATGAAATTAATTGACCCATCAATTAAATGTATTATGAGTGGCGATGTTTGGCACGATAAATCTTTTTTTGATTCGCATTTAAGCGTTGTTGGGGATAAATGTGATATTTGGGGTTGGCATTGGACTCAAGATTTATTAACACGAAATAAACCAGACAACAGAACAGTTTTTTTAAGTGCAGTTGGTGGAAGTCAATTCACAGATAATGTAATAGACCTTGTTAACCAATGGGGGACTGGATATAACTTAAAGATTCAACAAGCCATTACTGAATTGTGGACAAATTATAATCCTGATAAATATGATTGGGTTGCTGATACAACTATTAGAGCTGGATCTCTAGAAAATGCCTTATGGACCGCAGCTCAATTACATTCAGTAATTCGAAATTCTGACAAGGTGAATATTTGCGAAAAAACTAATTCAATGGCATTAATTAGAAATTTTGTTGATCCAATAAATGATAATAGAGTGTTTTATGTTACACCAACTTATTATGCCATTAAAATGCTAAAACATCACTATGGTGATACTTTAGTAAACATAAAATTAAATGATTGTGAGACATTTTCTACAGCTGAGTATCCTGGATTATTTACTATTAACAATATGCCTTGGATAGATGCAATTGCAACCAAAAGTAAGGATACTTTATATATTAGCGTCATAAATAAGAATCCAGATTCAGATATTATTGTCGATTTTAAATTGGATAATTATTTTTTAAATACCAAGATTAATATTTATGAATTATCTTCAAATAGCTATTTAGATAATAATTCCCCATATGATAATGATAATTTTGCTATTCATGAATACAAAATAAAATGGACTAATAAATTTCAATTTAAAAAGCACTCATTTACAATTTTAGCATTTCCAATATCTGATATCAATTATAT
>CAIWET010000592.1 GCA_903911805.1 uncultured Ignavibacteria bacterium
GAAAAATGAAAATTGCATATTTATCTACGTTTTACCCTTTTAGAGGCGGTATTGCCCAATTTAATGCAGCACTATATAGAGAATTTGAGAAAAATCATCAAATAAAAGCATATACTTTTTCACGTCAATATCCAGACATTTTATTTCCAGGAAGTAGTCAGTATGTAACTGATGATGATATTGCAGACAAAATTGATTCAAAAAAGGTATTAGATACTATTAATCCATTTTCTTACATTTCAGCTGCATCTGAAATTAATAAATTCAATCCTGATATACTAATTATGAAATTTTGGATGCCATTCTTTGCTCCTTCGCTTGGTTGGGTTGCTAAATCTTTGAAGAAAAAAGGCACCAAAACTTTTGCTATTTTAGATAATGTTATACCTCACGAGAAAAGAATAGGAGATATTGCTCTCACTAAATTCTTTTTAAATCAGATTGATACTTCATTTGTTATGAGTAGTTCAGTTAAAAATGATTTGCTATCATTGAAACCTGACGCCAAATATGCAGATATTATCCATCCACTTTATAATCATTTTGCGCAAAAAATTGATAAAAATGAAGCTCGCAAGCAGCTAAATATTCCGGAGGATAAGAAGGTATTACTTTTCTTTGGATTTATTAGAGGTTATAAAGGATTAGATATATTAATAGAATCATTATCTAAATTAGATGAATCTTATTACTTGGTTATTGCTGGTGAAGTTTATGGAAGTTTTGATGAATATTCGGTACAAATCAATAAATTGAATTTAGAAAGTAGAATATCTCAAAATGTAAGATATATCTCGGACAATGAAGTTCCACAATTATTTTCTGCATCTGATGTTTGTGTATTGCCATATAAAGATGCTACTCAAAGCGGTATTGTGGGAATTTCGTATCACTATGATTTACCAATAATTGCTACCGATGTTGGCTCGTTGAAAGAAATGATTGAACCTCACGGCACTGGTGTAATTGTTAATAATGCAAATTCTGAAGAACTTAAAAATAAAATCGAAGAATTTTTCTCTATGGATTATAATGTATTTCAAAATAATATTAGAATATTTAATTTAAATGCTACTTGGGAAAAATTAGCAGAAAGTATTATTAAGGAATATTAGTTTTCGATTAAATAAATACCAATAAGGAGTTTTTTGATGGATAATGAAATAAAGAGCGGATTGCAAACTATGCTTGAAGACGCTGTAGTTAAAAGACTTCAAGACTTGTTTAACGACGAAGAGGAAGGCTTAGTGATTATTAACAGAATCCGAGACAAAGTACTTTCAGAAGTTGTAGATATAGAAGATATTAAGAAAAATTTTGGAATGTAAAATGTTTGATAAATATAAAATTGGCAATTTAATCCTATTTGAATCTGATAATACTCCTGATTTTGAACCTTTTAATATTATGCATCCAATTTGGGAAATGAGAATTGGTGCATTTAGAATTTTTGAGAAATATTTGAAGATTTTTGATAATCCAAATATATATTATAAAGGTAGGGAAGACCAATCTAATTCTTTCATTAAAAGATTTAATTATAAAAAAGAAGATTTTACAAAGAAAAATACGCTCATAATTGATGCATCTATTTTGCCATCTGGCGACTTTTTTGACTCACTTTTTGATACATATTCGGAATTTATTGAAAATCTACCAAATAAAACTGTGCAATTTACGAAGGATGGTAAGCCATTTGGAGTTTATATTCCAGCAGAAGAAGTTTTTAATCCAAATCCTAATGAATTTGAATTTTTGTTAAAATTTATGACTGATTTTGGTGGAGTTGTACCAAAAATCGAACTAGATGATGCTCCAAGATTAAATTATTTGTGGGATACTTTGGATACAGTTAGCAATCAAATCAATGAAGACTTTGCATATTTTAATGAAAATCATATATCAGAATTCGAAAACACTAGGCACCTCGCTTTTATCAATTCAAAAAAAATATATATTGGCAAGAACGTCAAAATTTCGCCATTTGTAGTAATTGATGCATCGGAAGGTGATGTAATTATTTCGGATAATGTTAAAATTATGCCTCATTCCACATTAACTGGACCATTATTTATAGGGCAAAATACCATCATAAAAACTGGTGCAAAAATTTATGAAAAAACTGCAATTGGAGAATTTTGCAAAATTGGTGGCGAAATCGAAAATACTATAATTCAATCATATTCCAACAAGCAACACGAGGGATTTTTAGGCCATTCATTTATTTGCGAGTGGGTAAATCTTGGTGCTGACACTAATAATTCCGATTTGAAAAATACATATGGTAATATTAAAATGAGATTGAGCCATAAAACAGTAGATAGTAAAAGAATGTTTTTGGGATTAATTTGTGGCGATCATACAAAATCAGCAATAAATACTCAATTCAATACTGGTACTATTGCAGGAATTTGTGGAGTTTTATTTGATAGTGGATTTTTAAAGACTAATATTTCATCATTTGCATGGGGTGGCGGATTATCAGCTAAAACTTACCTTATAGAAAATGCAATTGAAACTGCAAAGATTGTGTTATCGAGAAGAAATAAAGAATTAACTGAAGAAGAACTTAAAATAATCACTCACGAATATAATAAAGTAACTAAACAGATTTAAGAGTGTTATTAAAAAAAAGAGAATTTTAAACTTAAACAAAAGGAGTCCAAATGAGAATATTTACTGTTTTGATGTTGTTTTTTGTAATATTATTATCAAATAATGACTATTTATTAGCTTCAACAACAGGTTATACAGGTAGATTAACTTCAGGAACAGGATGCACTTCTTGTCATTCCACTCAGAATACTGCTATTTCATTAACTCATTCTGGTAGTACTACTGTAGTAGGTGGAACAAAAGTAGATTGGACAATAACAGTTGCTAGAACTTCAGCTACCAAATCTGGAATAGATATTGGAGTAAAAAATTCATCGGGAGCTACAGTCGGCACTGTTTCAACCACAGCAACAGGATTAAAAGTTGCATCAGGTGAAATTACTCATTCCTCAACAAGAACAATGAGTGGTGGATCTTATGTGTATTCATTCTCTTGGACTGCTCCAACAACTCCTGGAACATATTATTTAAGGGCACTAGCCGTTGCAGGTGCTGCAACAACAAATAATTGGAACTATATGACTCCAATTACAATTACAGTTACTGCAGCACCTACAGTCTCAATTACAAAGCCAATAGGGGCTGAAAGCTGGTGTATGAATTCTAGCCAAAATATAACTTGGAATTCGAGCAATATAGACAATGTTAGAATTGAATTGTCCTCTGATGGTGGAGCAACATTTGGAACTGAAATAGTAGCATCTACTCCTGCTTCCGCTGGTACTTATGCTTGGACTGTCCCATCATCTTTAATTCCGCTAAATACTTATAAAGTAAGAATTTCTGACGCTTCAAATTCAACTTATAAAAGCGTAAGCCCTGCGAATTTTACTGTTTTGCCTCTTACTGAAATTAAAACAAATCCAGTAGCAAAAATAATTTGCGAAAATGAAGGAGTGATTTTTACAGTTGTCGCGGCTGGTAGTGCTTTGCATTACGAATGGAGGCACGACGATGTACTTGTTTCTAATCCAATTGATGCACCAACACTTCAATTAACCAAGTGTACGCCAGATATGGCTGGAAATTATACTTGCATTATAACAGGCGCTTGTGGATTGGCAGTTACTACTACTGCAGTTAAATTGACTATAAATAAGCCTGTTGCCATTTTAGCTCAACCGCTTTCTCAAATTGTCTGCAAAGGTACGCCTGCATCAATAAAATTTAGCGTAACTGGAAATTCTTTGAAATTCCAATGGAAGAAGAATGGAACAGCTATTAATGGCAAAACTGATTCAATCTTGTCATTCCCAGCAATCGTTTCAAGTGATTCTGGTTCATACACTTGCGATGTCAGTAGTTCTTGCGGATCAATCATCACATCAGATGCTGCAGTATTTACTTATAATTCAAATCCTCAGATTTCTAAGCAGCCAGTTGCGGTAACCGCTCTTGAAAACGATAGTGTTGCAATTGGTGTAATTGCTACTGGTGGTAATCTTCAGTATAAATGGAAGAAAAATGGAGTAGATATTGTTCCAGCAGTAAATTCCCCATATTTGATTTTTAGCAAGGTAGCAACAACTAATGCAGGAGATTATAACTGCATTATTTCGAATAATTGTAATTCCGTAAGTTCCAGTACAGCCAAATTAACTGTGAACAAAACTGCTGGTGGACCAATTTTAAAACTAAGTATGTCATCATTTAGCTTTGATACTGTTAAAGCTAAAATTGAAAAGGATACCATTATAAATGAAGTAATAAAAAATACTGGTGACCAGGATTTAGTTATTAGCAGTATTGCTCTAAATGGTGCAGATGCTAGTTTGTATTCATTAATTCCTCCAGTTTTACCAAAGACTTTAAAACCAGGTGAAACCACTAATTTAGAAATTAAATTTAGCGGAACTATTTGTGGCGCAAAAGAAGCTATTGTAAATGTAAAAAGTAATGCAACTGAAGAAAACTTAGCTTTATACGCTTATGTTATAAATACAAGCGTAGGGTTTGACCAATTTGTAGCATTTTATACAATTGATAAAGGTCAAAAAGAAATAATGGATGCCAGAATAGAAAATGCTGGTTGTATTGACTTGCCATTAACAATTGAAATTTATGGAGCAAAAGATTGTTCCGAATTCACTACAGACTTAAAATACTACAATTTAAAAGTAGGTGAAAAATTAATTGTTCCAGTGGTTTACACAGCAAATAATAATACTCACCACGACAGTTGTATGATTGTATTCAAAAACCAATGGCTTGACAAAGAAATTGCAATTCCATTGCTTGTTATGGCATTAGGAGTTGAAGATAATGCAACAAATAGCTTAATATCCCCTAATCCAGCAAGAGATTATATAGAAATCAATGCCGTCATTTCGAACGAAGTGAGAAATCCAGGATTTGAGATTTTTAATATTTTTGGAGAGAATACCACCCCGTCAAACCTTTCAGGTATGCCACCCCACATTGCTAAGGAGGGGATAATAAGATTAGATATTTCTAATTTTGCTCCTGGTGTGTATTTTATCAAAATTGGGGATAAAGTAGAGAAATTTATTAAATTGTAATCCAATTGCTCATCGAACTCTTTTACCCCCTTTTTCAAAGGGGGTTCGGGGTTTCTCATTTAAACTTTAACAGTGACTACCAAATAAAATAGTGGAATTAAAATTTGTAGAGACAGGCCTTTAGACCTGTCTCTTTTTTATTTCTGGGTTGTCATTACTATGAAAGCAGGAATCTAGGTTTTAAATATGACGCCCTCGTCACACCCCACCCTAAATCCCTCCCCTTGAAGGGCTAATCATGTAGTATAAATATCAGAGAGCTGGCTTTTAGCTAAGAGCCAGCCTTGTTTTAAGAAGAATAATTTTGTAATTCCTTGCCACATAGATTTCAAACCTGGATATGGATAACGCTTACTTCCACCA
>CAIWET010000593.1 GCA_903911805.1 uncultured Ignavibacteria bacterium
ATCCTTTTTTTATTTTATTTTTCAACTTGGCATAAAATTTGATGAAATCAATATTTTTATTAATATTAGAATTTATATGGGAAATACTGCCAATAAAGAAATAATTAATTGCTTATTTTGCAATAGCACTGATTATAATCCTGTTAGAGGTCAAGACATTGTAAAATGTAATTCCTGTGGAAATGTATATTTAAGAGAGCGTAAAACGAAGCAAGTAATGGAGCAATATTATTCCGAAGTTTATGCTGTTAATAATCCTGGAGCTGCATCACCTGTTCGGCTTCCTACTTCTGTTAAAATGATTGATAATGATCCAGAATATATATATGCTCAAAGAAAATGGATTCTTGATGATATTTTAAATAAATATAAAGTCAATTTATATGGAAAATCAGTTATCGATATCGGATGCGGTTGGGGTGGTTTTTTATATAATGCAAAAAAACTAGGAATGAATGTTTCAGGTTTTGAATTTAATAATCCTAATGTTGAATTTGGCAATAATGTATTAAATTTGAATATTAGACAAATTCAATTTACTGATGCTGATGATATATTAGAAGATTCTATTGATATTATTGCTATGAATCACGTCTTAGAGCACGTTCCTAATCCTAAAGAAGTACTAAAGAAAATTCAAAAATCTCTCACGCCTAATGGAATATTTTTTTGTATGGTTCCCAATTTTGATAGCTTTTTATCAGATTCACTTCAAGATAGTTGGTCTTGGATTGAAAGAGAAGACCATTATACTCATTTTACTCCTGAAATTTTTAAAAAGATTTTACCAGAATTAGGATTTGAAATACTCGATATTTTTACCACTACTGGCGATTATGATATTGATGTTCTTATAAATGTTTTAAAACATATATATCCTGATTTTTCAAATGAAAAATATCAACAAATTATTAATGAATTAAATAAAATGGAAAAAGGTGAACAAATCAACTTTTTTGCAAAGAAATCCGATCACAAAATAGAATCTTATCATATTCCTGAATTCAATAATTCAAATAATTCCAAAAAGAGCTTACTTTGGAGTCGCTCTGATTCAATTGGTGATAATATAATTTCAGCAGGTATGCTTGATTATATACAAGAACATTACAAAGAATATGAAATTTCTGTACTTTGTCAAGACCATATAATGGAACTCTATAATAATATCCCTTATATAAAAAATACTTTGGGATTTAATAGAAATGATGTTTTCGAATCTCCAGAATATCAAGAAAGATTATGGAATATCTTAAGAGCTCATAAATTTGATTTGGTTATTAATTCTGTCTATTCAAGAGATGAACTCTCTGATTACCTTGCATTAAATATTCAAGCAAAAGAAACTATTGGCTCAATAGGCGACAATACCAACATAAGCGAAGCCAAAAGGTTAGAACACAACAAACACTATACAAAAATCATTAATGCGGACTCAGCCCCTAAAACAGAGGTTGAAAGACATAAAGAATATATTAACGGATTGGGAATTAATTGCGAAAGAGTATCACCAAAAATGTGGCTTAATTATGAAGATGAATTATTTGCAACATCTTTCTATCAAGCTAATAATTTAAAATCAGAAAATACAATCACTATTTTCCCATCTGCTCAAAGCGAGATTCGTTTATATAAATATTTCAATGAAATATTAGAAAATTTCACTGATTATAACATAATAATTTTGGGTGGTAAAGATTCAGTAGAAATTGCTATAAAAATCAAGCAAAAATTCAAAGGGAATATATTTGATTTATCTGGAAAATTATCTATTCTGAAGTCTGCAGCAATTATTAAAAAATCAGCTCTTTTAATAAGTACTGAATCAGCAGGTTCTCATATAGCAACTGCTGTTGGAACAAAGAATGTCGTAATCGTTGGTGGTGGTCATTTCGGAAGATTTATGCCCTACTCTAATCTCACATCAGTAGTATGTTTGCCATTGGAGTGCTATGGATGCAACTGGAAATGTCAATTTGAGAAACCTTTTTGTATTGATAATATATTACCTCAGATTGTTTCAGAAGCTGTATTTGATTCATTAGAAAATGATGCAGAAAATCCTAAGATTTATATTCAGGGAAAAACATTTGAAAATACTTTTGATAAACCTGAATGGAAAATTACAGATGATATTTCAAGACTAAGAAACATTGATTTTGTTATTATTGAAGATAATTAATAAAACAATAGAGGGGCTTAAAAAGCCCCTCTATATTTTAAAAACAGTGATATTGATTTACCATTTTAGCATATTTACTTCATCAACATAAATTGTTTTCTTGCTTCTGAATAATGCTAATAAAATAGCTAATCCTACGGCAGCTTCGGCTGCAGCAACAGTCATAACGAAAAATACGAAAATTTGTCCAGATGGATTACCTAAAAATGCAGAAAAAGCAACTAAAGTTAAATTAACTGAATTTAGCATCATTTCAATAGACATAAAAATAATTATCATATTTCTACGGGTTAATACTCCGATGCTTCCAATTGAAAAAAGAATTCCTGAAAGCAATAAATAATATTCTAATGGTACTACTTGCATATTAATCTTCGATTTTATTTAATGATAATTCTTCATTTGAAAGTAATTTCCTTTTGGAAATAACAACTGCTCCAACGATTGCTGTTAAGAGTAATAACGAAATTGCTTCGAATGGAAAGATATAATTAGTAAATAATTCTTTACCAATCATTTGCACGCTTCCCATTTCTGATGCGTGATCAGCAAGTTTGATATTTGTTGTTTTTACTACATTGAATATAATAAAAAACTGAACACCCATTATTATAGCAAAACAAATGGCAAGTATAGATTTAAAACTCATTTTATCTTTGAGTTTTTGTTCATCACCCACATTTAAAAGCATAATAACAAAAACAACTAATACCATAATAGCACCAGCATAAACAAGTACTTGAATTGCCGCAACAAATTGTGCCTGTAGCGTAAGATATAATCCTACGAGCATAAAGAAATGAAACACTAATGATATCGCAGAGGTAATAGGATTTTTAGTTGAAATAGTAACTATTCCAGAAGCAATCGCTAATACTGCAGATATTCCAAATATTAAAAATGTTAAGCTCACTTATATTCTTATAATTTATTTATAAAAACTTACTTTACAATTAATTATTAACGTTA
>CAIWET010000594.1 GCA_903911805.1 uncultured Ignavibacteria bacterium
ATTCCTAAAATCGTTCTAATATATATTTCTGGTTTGTCCTCTGATATATTGCCAAAAGCAAAGCCAGATCCAATACAAAAGTAGGCGCTTTCTGAGCCGTGTGATAAAACTGGTCCAAAATAATTTGCATCTTTATTTCCTTTGAATTCAAAACCAAACCTTAGTAAATCGCTTATTGAATAATTAATTCCTAAGGCATAACTAGGGACTAATTCATACCCTTCGCCTTCTTTTTCATATTCAATATAAGGATTAAAAGAAATATTTAATTTACCGAAATCCTTAGCTAAAATCAATTTCAATTCGATTGCACTCTCAGAAAAATCAGGTTTTCCAATATATTCCAAGTAAATCAAAGGATCAACAAAAAAACTATTTTTTTCACCAATTCTATATCTAGCTCTTAATTTGAATTCATCATATGAAATTCCACCAATTGCACTTTGGCTAAAAACTTGATAAATGCCGATATCAAAATGATCTGTCATTCCCATTTCAAACTCTAATTGATGTTCGGATTTTGTATTTCCTGACATTTTATTTGATTTTGGAGAAGATAGCGTTAAATAGTGTTCAATTTCCTTCTCGCCCTTAGCTAAAGTCATATATTCATAAGTCCAAACATAAGACCTTTTGTCTGCTTTAGCAAAAGATATAATTGAAATCGACATTAAGCAAAACAATATAATTCTTTTCATAATTCACCTTAGTATTTTATAAAACAAAATAAATATTTAGGCACGCCTAAATAAAATACAAAATTACCACATTTTTATATGGTTATCAAATAAATCTATTATTTGTAACCTAATGTTGCATCAAATAATGATTTCAATAACTGTTAAAATATAAGGAAATATTAGTGTTCATTAAAAGAAGAGGAAGATTGAATTGAGTGCGAATACTAAATATTTAATCTTTCAATAATAGCAAAAAAAGAGGTTGTTTCAAAAGGCAAGATAAAACTTGTTTCGTCATTCTGAGCGTAGCGAAGAATCCAGTATATCAATCACTTACGTGATTTCTGGATTTCTCACTTCGTTCGAAATGACACTTTTGAGACAACCTCTTTTTTAAAAAATTATTCTAACAAAAAATTAAAACTCTTTGTCGTCAATTTCTTGATTCAATTTATAATTGTTTGTCAAGTTAATTACAAACATTGGGTTTTCGTTTACAGTCTTTTTAGGCATCATAACCAAACCGTCAACTAATTCATAATTCGAGAATGATTCTGTAACCGGTGTTGGTCCTGATGGCATATTTTCTAATGTTTCTACTTTGTTGATTAAAAATTTAACTGCATCAAAATAGTAAGTCATTTCGTGAGCCTGAGGTCCAGTAACTTTAGCAACAATTTCATTTCCTTGTTTACCTAAAATTTCCATTTTATAGCCAAGTTCTTTGAATTTTGTTTCTTTAAATAAAACTGCAGAGAAAAGAAGTTTCTGAGCTTCTAATCCTTCTTGTTTTTCAACTTCGGTGCCACTGCCAGTAAATGCTTCTTTGCCTTTAACTAAAACTGTGGATTTGAAAATACCCATATCAAAATCAATTTTCATTTTGTCTGAAGATTTTGATTTTTGAATCATTGTACCTTTAAGGTTTTTGCCTTGTAAAGCCATTTCGGCAGTTCCATTGTTAATCAAACTAGTAACTTTTGCAATATTAGCTTTTCCGCCAATTGCGTTTGTGTGTTTTTCGATTAACTCTTCAGCGTCAATTCCAGCTTTTTCGAACTTGCCTTTTTCGCCAGTAGTTGGATTTAAATCTAAATCGTATTCATAAAGTTTTCCAAAGTTAGCTAATTTCTCTTTAACTTCAGGAGCTCCAACAACAACAATGTACGCTTTTTTAGGATTCATATATTCATTTGCAACTCTTTTGATTTCGCTAGGTGAAATCGCCATAATTCTTTCAGGATATGTTTTTAATGAATTTAAAGAAATATTCTGAAAATCTGCTGATTGAATCAATGAAGCAATAAAATCTGAGTTTTCGAATGATGACATATATTGGCCAACTTCGAACTTTTTGATTCTGTCTAATTCTTCCTCGCTTGGTGGTGTGCTTGCTAATAAAGCAAGTTGTTCTAATGTTACATTAATTGCAGAATCTGTTACTGAATTTCTTACATCAGCACCACAAGTAAAGCGATTAATGAATTTAGCTCCAGTAACACTTCCAAAAGGAGTGTAAGTATAAGAATAAGTTTCTCTTAATGTTCTGAATAATCTACCAGCGAAACCTGAACCAATTACACTTGATGCAATGTCTAATGTCTCATAATCAGGATGATTATAAGGAATTGCTTTAACTGCAATATTTACAGAAGATTGTACTGAACCAGGTCTAGCAATATAATAAACTCCCAATGGAAGTGATTTTGTTTCTGGTAAAGCGATTTTTATATCTTCTTTTTTATCCCAATTTTTAAAAGCATTTTCTAATAATGGTCTGATTTCATTTTCTGTGATATCGCCAACAACAGCTAAAGTTGCATTATTAGGAATAAAATATGTTTTGTAATAATTTTTTAAATCTTTTACTCTCATATCTTTAATTATAGTTTCATTTTGTTTGCCAGCATAAGGGTGATCAGTTCCAAAAACTGCTTTACGGGAAACACCAGCTGCAATTTGTCCTGAATTACTTTTAGCTTCTTTTAAAGCAGAAAGATATTGAGGTTGTAATTTATCAAATTCATCACCATCAAAAGATGGATTTGTAATCATATCAGAGAAAATCTCTAATAAAAGTTTTGAATGTTTCTTTAATGAGCTTGCTGAAACATTGATAAAATCAGCTGATGAACTTGCTGAAATTTTGGCTCCAACACCGTCTAATTGTTGAGCAATTTCTAAAGCAGATCTTTTGCCAGCTCCACGTTCTAACATATCGGCAGTCATTTCAGAAACGCCAAATTTTCCATTATCCATTGAAGTACCACCAGCAATCATCATTCTCATTGAAATTGTTGGCTGTTCGTGATCTTCAATTATAAATACTTTAAGTCCATTTTTTAAAGTAATTGTTTGATATTCCGGAAACACAAAATTGATTTTAGCCAATGCATCCGGTTTTTTTGTAATATCTATTTTTTCACTATCTTGAGCATAAAGACCAAGAAAGTTCATTAAAATCGCAAAAATTATTATCTTTTTCATTTATTTCTCTCTTTCTAATTAATCTTTATAACCTTTTGGAACATACTCTAAGATAACTCTTTTATCTGTATCTAAATACTTCTTTGCAACATTGATGATATCTTCTTTGGTAACCTTCATATATTTTTCAATTTCAGTATTTACAAATGCAGGGTCATTAAGATATGCAGCATATTGAGCAATATCTTGAGCTTTTTCTAAAACGTTTTTCTTTTGAGAAATAAACTGTGCTTCAGTCAAATTTTTAGCTTTTGTTAATTCTTCGTCAGTGATACCGTTTTTAATAACTTTTTTGATTTCGTCATCTATATATTTTTGTAAATCACCAATTTCTTTGCCAACACTAGCGATTGCATAAAATACAACTCCGCCAACATATTGCAATGATAATGGAAATACAGTTGATGCCACTGCAACTTGTTCTTTATCAACTAATCTTTGATAAAGTCTTGATGAATTACCACTTGCCAAAACTTCTGTTAATAATGCCATTGCATAATCATCTTTATCCCCTTTTTTAGGTCCGCGATACGCAACGAATAAACCAGGAAGTTGAGCTTTATTATCTTCAATTCTTTCTTTTTTGCCTTCAGTCATTGGTTGAAAATTGATTTGAGGTCTTTTTGGTTCAACAGCTCTTGGGAAGCCACCAAAATATTCTCTTACGTATTTTTTAGCATCATCAATCTTGAAATCACCAGCAATTACTAATACAGCATTGTTTGGTTGATAAAAACTATCATAAAAGTTTTTGAAATCAGCAATTTGAGCAGTAGCCAAATCGCCATCTAAGCCAACAACGGCCCAGCTATAAGTGCTACCTGCAAAAAGATTTTCGCAAATTTTCTGAATTAATGTACCATAAGGTTGATTAGCAACTCTCATTTTCAATTCTTCGCGAACAACTCCTTTTTGAGTATTAACGCCAATAGAATCAACGTGGAGTTTTCTCATTCTCTGAGATTCAATCCATAAAGGAAGTTTTATTTCATTAGCAGGAACTTTAAAATGATAAACAGTTTCGTCCCAAGATGTATGAGCATTGAGATTGCCACCAGCTTCTAATACAAATTTATCCATAGAAGCTCTTGGAATATTGTCAGTTGCTTCGAACATTAAGTGCTCAAAAAGGTGAGCATAACCGGTTTTGCCAACGATTTCATCGCGAGAACCTACTTTATAATGTACAACAGTTGCAACAACCGGTGCTGATTTATCGATATGATAAATTATCTGAAGTCCATTATCGAGAGAATCTCTTTCGAATTGAATGGGATTAAACTGAGCCGATGACTCATAGGCAAATAATGGGAAAAATGCTAAAAGCATAATTTTTATCCAATTATTTGGTTTACCTGAAAACTTGTTTTTCATTAAAAAAACTCCAAATTTAATATAATAGTAAATAAAATTTTACGAAAATAATCAAATTTGGTTACATAATATGTCAAATTTCCAAGTAATATAATGAAATAGCGTTAAAACTCAACTTAAAATAGTATTTCTTCTTCCACCCCTCCTTCAAGGGGAGGGGCTGGGGGTTGGGTTTAATATTTGTTTTTATTTAATAAATTCAGAAATTTCAGATTCTAAATATTTTTTGAAATCTTCAAAATCGCGAAGTTTATCCCAAACTTTGTCAATGTTTTTCCATTTTACTTCTTTGCCATTAACTTTTTTTGAGATTATCAAAGTTTGATTGTCAAATTTATAATCAGTTTGAAAATGCTCGTTTTCTGACTCAAGAAAATCTAATGATTGAAAATTGAATTTATTATTTTTCAACTCTTTCTCGAAAGTAAAATTAAGAGTGTTTTTTGTAAATTCTTCAATCTTCATACATTCAGCGCATCTTAGAGTTGCGTGAAAATATAAAATATCATATTTGATATTAGCTTTA
>CAIWET010000595.1 GCA_903911805.1 uncultured Ignavibacteria bacterium
AGGTTTTATTGGTGGAAGTAAGCGTTATCCATATCCAGGTTTGAAATCTATGTGGCAAGGAATTACAAAATTATTCTTCTTAAAACAAGGCTGGCTCTTAGCTAAAAGCCAGCTCTCTGATATTTATACTACATGATTAGCCCCTTGAAGGGAGGGACTTGAATTGGGAAATTTTTTTGTCCCCAGCTGGTGGGGGAAGGGGTTGGACTTTGAAATTAATAAAAAAAGACAGGTCGTTAAACCTGTCTTTTACAAATTATAAAATCTCAACTATTCTTAAATCTTTGCTAATTTATCTAAAAATATTGCAGATGCTTTGATTCCTGAGAAAAAGTTTCTCAAATCAAATTTTTCATTTGGTGAATGGATATTGTCGTCAGGCAATCCTAATCCCATTAACACTGTTGGGGCATTCAAGATAATTTGGAATAATCCTACAATTGGAATTGAGCCGCCATCACGCATAAATACCGGCTTTACACCAACAGCTTCTTCTAATGCTTCCAAAGCAGCAGAAATTGACTTGCTCTCTAATCCAACCATAAATGGATTTCCACCGTGAAGATATTTTACATCAACTTTTACGGTTTCTGGTGCTAATTTTTGTATATAATCTTCAAATTTGGCAGCGATTTCGTCGTGGGTTTGATTAGGTACCAATCTCATTGATAATTTTGCTGATGCTTTTGATGGAATAATTGTTTTAGCTCCGTCTCCAGTATAACCTCCAAAAATACCGTTCAAATCCAAAGTTGGTCTTGCCCAAGCACGTTCTAAAGTTGTATATCCAAATTCGCCATTTGTTGCTTTTATTCCCAATTCTTTGCAGTAATGTTCTTCGTTGAATGGAAGTAATTTATAGCCATCTCTTTCTCTTTGAGTTAGTGGAATTACGCTATCATAAAATCCTGGAATTGTAACTCGGCCATATTTGTCGTGCATCTGGCTTACCAACCAGCATAGAGTATTTACAGGATTATCTAGCGTGCCGCCATAAGTTCCGCTGTGAAGATCTCTATCTGGACCAGTTACAGTAATCTCAAAATATGAAATTCCTCTTAATCCATAGCAAATTGATGGTAGGCCATCTGCATACCATTCAGTGTCGGAAACTAAGACCGTATCACATTTTAAAAGTTCAGGGTTAGTTTTAACGAAATGTTCAATAGCTTCGCCACCACATTCTTCTTCACCTTCAAAAATTAATTTTATATTTACCGGTAATTTGCCATTTATTTTTAAATGAGATTCTATACTTTTCAAATGAGCAAATAATTGTCCTTTATCGTCGCAAGTTCCTCTACCATAAATTTTGGTACCTTTGATTACTGGCTCAAATGGTGGAGAATCCCACAATTCAAGAGGGTCCACTGGTTGAACGTCGTAATGACCATAAACTAAGACTGTAGGTGCATTTTCTCCTGCTTCTAACCATTGGGCAAACACGATTGGATGACCTTCAGTTTCGTGAACCTTTACGTCACTAATACCAATAGATTTGATATGATTAGCAAGCCAATCAGCCGCTTTTAAAACGTCTGGTTTGTATTTTTCTTCACTTGAAATACTTGGAATTTTAAGAAATTCAATTAATTCACCAAGGAAATTATCCTTATTAGAGTCGATGTAGTTTAAAATCTCGTTCATAATTTTCAAATTAAATTTTGATAAAAAAAGGGAGTAAATCCAAATAATTCTCCCTAGCAAGACTATTAATATTACAAATACTAATAAATTGCAATTCTTAAATTAACTACGTTTTTAATATTAA
>CAIWET010000596.1 GCA_903911805.1 uncultured Ignavibacteria bacterium
ATAGTTTCAATTATTTTTTCTTTATTCCAAGATTTTTTAACTTCAATATTTCTTAATTCAGCATATTCTAAAAGTTCATTTTTAGATGTCAATAATAAAAAAAGATTGTCAGGCATATTTAAATCAAAAATATTTAGTGAATAAATTAAGTCAGCACTATTTTGAATATCAAAATCTGTTGTTCTTATCCTATAAAATGTTGAATCATATAGAGAGATGAACTCTCTTTTTGGATAATGTAAATATCTTAAAGTATCAATGAAGTGTATCCTAGTTTTGATTGGCAAATCTATTATGATATTATTCATAGTTGATTTTGGAGCAAAATTATTTAAACAAAAGGTTTCGGTTTCTTCATTTGTAATTGAAGTTGGGGGTATAAAGCACTGGTGGTAATTATTCTCAACATTTAGTTCATTACCTGCTTCAATTTCTAGTTGAAAATCCATTTGTCTTTCTTGGATTTTTTTGTTGAAAAGTGTAATAAATAATTCAAATTGCTTTTTAATTATTATAATATCAGTGAAACAACTTGAATCTATCATAAGCCACTCAAAAGAATTATAGTCAAATTTTTCATAATAGCCTTTATATGAATTGAAGTTATTTTCATTTTCAATTATTTTTAATAATTCTTTTTGTATCCATAAATTCTCGAAACATTCAATAAATGATTTATTAAAATTATCAATATTAAACTTGTTTTTTTCCTCTTCATCTATTGAATTTTTTAAATTTCTAAAAAAATTATCTTTTATTCTTGTGGCTTCATTATTAGACAATTCTGGATCAAAAGTTGTTATTATCGCATCTAAAATAGGTTCAAAGCTCATTTCTTTCTGATTAGATTGATTTTCAATTTCTATTTTTTCAAATTGCTTATTATTATTAGAAAATATATTTTTAAAAAATCCCATAACTTTTCCTTTTTGTTGTAAATATTTCGCAAATTATATATATTTATTAAACAAATAAAATATTTCAAGCCACCCTGTTAGTTCTCGACAAAACTAATTTTATGACAATTCCATAAATTCATAATTCGCGATTATGAGAATAAACCACTTTATGCTACAATCCTATATTTATAAAATGCTTTTATATTAGAATCTTTAAATTCTTCATAGGAAAGATTTATTATATCCATTGGTATTCTGAATTTTTTTTGAGTAGCGGTTTCAGATTTCATTGTAAGTTTGGCTCTCTCGAAAATATCTAGATTATCGAAATCCTTTGAAATGATTATTAAATCAATATCGCTATCAATTGCAACCAAGCCGCTAAGTGCAGAACCAAATAGAGCAATAGAATCAACTTTAATTCCATTATCAATTAATGATTGTTTTAAAAAAGAGATTAATTCATTTATTGCTGCTTGATCCATAATTGTACCTCTCTTGTTTTATTCAAAATTGATTCAGTTCTTTCTTTGGTATATTCAGCGAAAAGCTTTCTTAAATCATCTGGATATCTAGTTGGAACAGATATTTTATTTAACATATATAGAAATTCATAAAAATCATCTGGAATTTCAAGTTCAATTTTATCAATAAAATAAATCAAACTATGAGATTTAGAAGGATATTCTTCAAATCTCTTATAGAATAACCCTTTAAGTGCCTTCTCTAAAGATAAATGGCACATAAAAATGCAATAAACATTTCTACCAGTCTTGAGCATATCGATAGCTGTTTCCAAATCATAATCAGATTGAAAATACCATTCCTTATATCTTTCTTTAACTTCCATTCTTCCAATTTTTATAAAAAAATATAAACGCATCAACTTCTTTTGTATTTTTTCAATAAATTTTAAGGCAATTCCTTAAATTCATAATCGCTATTTCTTATTGCAATTCAGCTATAGCGTTAATGTATTTACTAAATCTAAAAATAAAGTAGTTAATTTTCATAACTTTTAAATATTTATGTAGATTATACGTTCTTTATTAAAATGTTTAGAGGGTTGAAATGATTTGGGATGTTTCTTATAAAATTGGTGTAAAGCAGATTGATAAACAACATCAAGAGTTTTTTAATATATTGTTGAAACTTGAAAATAGCTTAAAAAGAGGAACTGTTACCGAGCATACTGGTATAGCAATTAAAAATCTTGTTGATTACACGAAAACCCATTTAAAAGATGAAGAAACCTTTATGAAATTAATAAATTATCCTGATATTGAAAATCATAAAATTGCACATCAAGGACTAATTAATAAGGTAAAAGAGATTTTAAATGTTCTCAAAACTGGTGAAAAGTTTACTACAAGTAATTTAATTCAAATATTGCAAGATTGGATAATAAAACACATATTAACTGAAGACATTAAATTACATAAATTTTATTCTGATTATCTCGATCAAAACAATAAAACCGAATCTAATGACGAAGAAATTGAAATTGTCATCCTTTAGAATAATTGAGTTTTAAATTCAAAAA
>CAIWET010000597.1 GCA_903911805.1 uncultured Ignavibacteria bacterium
ATGGATGGTTAGAAAAAAGAAAATATACTCCTATTCCATTAAAAGAAAATAAGTTTGATATAGCAACAATTAAAAAAACTGATAGTTTACCCTTCTCATATTTGATTTATGCAATTGCAAATAATCAATCATTAGCAAAAGAAACCGTTGAAGAAATTGCTGTAACTAGAGAAATACTTTTTATTACTAAGGATTATGTTATTTTTGGGAAACGCAAAAAAATCAGACATGAACATTATATTTAACAAAAATTCGTTTATGTTTTTTTAATTTTAAATTTAAATAATTATGTTAATTAAAAACACTAGTAAAGTAGCTGAGGTTATTCTCAATCACCATATTCTGATTTTGCCTTTTGAGCATTTCGGAATAAATTTGTCCTTTGGTGAAAAAAATATATCTGAAATCAGTAGAGAATTTAACATTAATGAAAATCTTATTACTTCAGTTTTGAACTTATTTCTGGAAATTGAGCCTAAAGATTTTACTTTTAATACAGTTGATGATTTAAGACAAATAATTATTTATCTTAAGAATTGTCATTTGTATTATATTGAAGAAAAGTTACCTTCAATTGAAGAATTAATCAATCAAATTACTTCAATTAATAATTGTTCAGAAATTACTTTACTTAAAAAATTCTTTAGTGATTATAAAACAGAAGTAGCAAATCACTTGAAATATGAAAATGATGTTGTTCATCCTTATATTGAATACTTAATTACTCTACTTGAAAATAAAGATTTAAACAATGAAAATACATATTCAGTTCTTGTTTATAAAGATTTCCACGATGATATTGAAGAAAAATTAAATGATTTAAAGAATTTATTAATTAAATATATCCCAATTTCCAATGACCAACAAATTCGCAGGAAATTACTTTTCGACTTATTTGAATTTGATTCTGATTTGAATATTCATTCAAAAATTGAAGAAAAAATTCTTATTCCATTAGTAGAAAAATTAGAAAACAATCTAAAAGAATATAATGCCACCAATTGAGTTTAAAATATTAATTTTAGAAAATTCAATAATAATTCAAAAAGGAATTTATAGGATTTTTATTGAATCTGGATTTAATTGTTCAATCTTTTTTGCTACTAATTTAGATGATTTAAAACATACTTTAAAATCAAGAGAAATTGATTTAGTAATTTCCAATGTTTCATTTTTCTTTAATGATATAAATTCTTTAAAACTTTTGAAAAGTCATTTTCCAGATACTATCTGGACTGGATTTCAATATTCATATTCAGAAAATCAACTTTTACAAGAATTTTCCTATGTTTTTCAAATCAATGATAATCAAGATACTTTTATTTCTAAAGTTAAAGAATTAACTCAAGAAGATTCAAATTCTGATATAGCTCATACAGTAAATTTAACAACCAGAGAAGTTGAGGTACTTAAACTTTTGGTTGTTGGATTTTCTAATAAAGAAATTGCTGACAAATTAAATTTGAGTATTCATACAGTAAATACACATAGAAAAAATATCACTCAAAAATCTGGAATCAAATCTCTAGCAGCATTGATTATTTTTGCTGTTTCTAAAAATTATATTCATATTGACTCTTTAGAAAGCTAATATACCTAACATTAGTGAGTAAAATCATACAAAATACCTTACAACAGCAATTGTAGGATATATTATTAATACATAATTTTGTATTGAAATAGATATTAGTATTTATAAAACAATGAATAAAACAAAATCATATAAAAAATTATCAGAAATTCCATCAGGAAGTGAAGTCTTTATTGCTGGAACTGATGGTCATCAATTAATAAATAAACGATTAGCAGAGATGGGATTTATTAAAGGTAAATCTATAAAGGTAATCAAAAATGCTCCTCTTTTAGATCCAATTGAATATCAAATTCTTGGCTATAATGTTTCACTAAGAAGGCAAGAAGCAAACCATATTTCTGTAGTTGATAATTTAAATCAGTTAGATATTAGCGAACATTTATCATCTGAAATTATTGACCATGATATTGATTATGTTTTAAAATCTGATTTAAATAGAATTTTCAAAGAAAAAGAAATTAAAATTGCATTAGTTGGTAATCCAAATTGTGGCAAAACAACACTATTTAATTTTATTTCTAAATCAAGACAAAGAGTTGGAAATTATGTTGGCGTTACTGTTGAAGCGACTAAAACTAATATCAAAAAGCAAGGATACAATATTGAAATTACAGACTTACCTGGAACTTATTCTATATTTGAATTCAGTCCAGAAGAATTATATGTAAGAAATCATATTATAGAAACAAAACCTGATATTGTCATCAATGTTGTAGATGCTTCAAATTTAGAAAGAAATTTATTCTTAACAACACAATTATTAGAACTTGATGTTCATTTAATCATTGTATTAAATATGATTGATGCAATTGAAGAAAAAGGTGACAAAATTGATTATTTCAAACTTGAAAAGCAATTGGGTTTGCCTGTAATACCAACGATTGCTTCAAAAGGTATAGGAACAGAAGAATTAATAAATGCAATTATTAATACATATGATAATAAAATCTCTTCTGCTGAAAAGAATAATTTAAAGTATCATTTAGTAATTGAGAATTCAATTGGAAATTTAGAAAAAGAAATTATTGATCATAATATATTAATTAACAAACATTCTCCAAGATTTACAGCAATTAAATTGTTAGAAAGTGATAATTACATTAGTAACTTAATTTCAGAAAATAAGAATTCTACCAATTTATTAAAAATTCTTAGTAATGAAAGAGAAAAACTAGATGAAATTTTTGGTGAAAAATCTGAATCTTTAGTTGTTAGAGCCAAATACGATTATATATCTGAAGTGGTTAAAAATACTTATAAAAGCAATTCAAACCAAGATCAAAAAATCAAATTTAATATTGACGATATTTTAACTCATAAGTATTTGGGATATCCTATTTTTATATTTTTTATGTGGATGATGTTCCAATCAACTTTTACTTTAGGCTCTTATCCTATGGATTGGATTGATGGTGGAGTAAAATTACTTTCTGATTTTTTAAAAAATAACCTTTCGACTGGACCTCTAAGAGATTTGATTTTAGACGGAATTATTGCTGGAGTTGGAGGAGTAATTGTATTTTTGCCAAATATATTAATATTATTCTTTTTTATATCTATAATGGAAGATACAGGTTATATGGCTCGAGCATCATTTATTATGGATAAATTAATGCACAAAATCGGCCTTCATGGAAAATCATTTATTCCATTGATTATGGGATTTGGATGCAATGTGCCAGCTATTATGGCTTCCAAAACAATTGATAACAGAAAAGACCGTATCCTTACAATGATGATAACTCCATTAATGAGTTGCAGTGCAAGATTACCTGTTTATTTACTTATTATTTCTGCAATTTTTACGAAATGGCAAGGCACGATTTTATTATCAATTTACATTGTAGGTGTTGTTGTTTTAGCGATTTTAGTTGCTAAAGTTGTAAGCAAATTTTCATATAAAAAAGAAGTAACTCCTTTTGTTCTAGAATTACCACCATATAGAATTCCAACAATAAAAAATGTTCTTATTCATATGTGGGATAAAGGTTCGCAATATTTAAATAAAATGGGAACAATTATTCTTACAGCTTCAATTTTAATTTGGGCTCTCGGTTATTTCCCTAAAGATAAACAAATCGAAAATAAATACGATTCTCAAATTGAAATGGTGGAAAAGAATACTTCAATATCAGAATCTTCCAAACAAATTTCATTGAAAACACTTCAATCAAATAAAACATCCGAATTACAAGAAAAGTCATTTATCGGAATTATTGGTAAAGCTATTGAACCAGCTATTCGCCCTCTTGGATTCGATTGGAAAATTGGTGTTTCTATTATTTCAGGTTTAGCCGCTAAAGAAATTGTTTTGAGTACTATGGGAACTTTATACCACAGCTCAGGTATTGAGAATATTGATGATAATTCACTCTCAAACAAAATAAAGGAACAGAGATTTACTTCAGGTCCAAAATTAGGTGAACGTGTATTTACGCCATTAACTGCCTTCAGCTTTATGATATTTATTTTGATATACTTCCCTTGCGTTGCAGTGATTGCTGCGATAAAGAAGGAATCTAGCTGGAAATATGCTATTATAACAATGGTTTATACTACAGCTCTTGCTTGGTCTATCTCTTATTTAGTTTATAACATTGGAGAACTTTTTATTAATTAGGTGACTTATGATTGAAAATATATTAGTTATAACTATAATATCAATAACAGCTTTTTTTCCAATAAATAAGCTTTATAAAAGATTACAACCTAGTAAAATCAGTAAATGCTCTTCTGGTTGCAATGGTTGCGACTTGATGAAAGAAGTTAATAAAAGAAAATGTAATTAAATAGAGTTCTCGTCAAATGATTGAAAATATCTTGTTTCGTCATTCTGAGCGAAGCGAAGAATCCAGGAAATAACCAATTTACTTGATTTCTGGATTTCTCACTCCGTTCGAAATGACATTTTTGAGAAAAATTCAATAGAAATAATCTCATTTAGAAATTAAATTCTAAGCCAAAATAAAATGCTCTTTCGGCAGCAATAAAAAAGTCTTTCCCTTCACCTGAAGTAGCGTACAATTCATTAAAGAGATTATTTATATGTAATTGAACTTTTACTTCATTAAATAATGGATTTAATTTAAATTTGTAATTTATATCGGCATTACATACAAAATAAGCATCCAAATTATTATCAGCATAATATCCAGTATTCCAATCATTTGCTAAATGATTCATAATCAAAGAATTATTATTAATCATATCACCAAAATTATCAGTGCGGCTCTCCCCCACATATTTAAATGATAATCCTGCAAAGAACTCTTTATTTTGAACAAAAACACCTAAATTACCCATTAAATCAGGGAAACCTGCAATTTGATTGTCCTTTAATGATACTTTATCACCAGAATTAGTAATAAATTCGTATTCCATTATTCGATTTTTGCTATAAGTCAAATTGGCGTTCAAATAGAAATTGAAATTTTTTATTTTGGCAAATGAGTATTTTCCATCAATTTCAATACCCATATGTCGAGTTTTAGGAACATTCCCATCAATTGGCATTCCAAAAATATCAAGCTTTCCGGATTTTACTAATTCATCTCTATAATCCATATAATACAAATTTATTGATATTCTGTCATCATTATTAAACATATAATTATGACCAATTTCGATGTCAAACATTTTCTCTTCTTTTACTAATGGCTTTGTAAAATCATAAGAATAGGAATTATCAGTATTTATTTTTCCTTCAAATAGTGGTAACGCACCCCAAAATGAATCATCTGCAGCATAAATATTTCTCATTCTTGGCTCTCTTGATGTATAACCTAGATATAAGTAATAATTGATATTATCATTGATTTTATAATTTAATGCTAGTTTTGGATTTATAAAATTATACCAAACATTGAAAATATCTTCTCCGGTAGCTCCTACAGTTTTTCCTTCTTTATTAGTAAAAGTCATAAAATGCAACCCTGCTTTTTCATTATTAATAGCATACCTATGATTGATATTTTGAATTTCAGCAGTTAAAGTAAACTCTTCATTTATTTGATATTTATCTCTCAAATAAATCGAATAAATATCTCTTTCACCATTATATGAATAAAATTTATAATCTGGAACTAAACCTGCTGGAATATCTTCAGCAAAGTCAATTTTACCCCAGTGATCTGAACGATGTAATCTTAATTCTCCACCGATTGTAATTTCATTATTTTTTTGTGTATAAATCAATTGCGGAATAATTCCACCCTGATTATTGGTAACATTTGCTTTTATCAAAGTACCAACAGGATTTTTTGCTGGATAAATTCCATTTTGATAAGTCAATCTTAAGTAAGTTGTGTCTGCCCAGCTTCCATCATAAATATAATATCCATCGCCAGTGTAATAAAAAGCAGTGTTTTTGAAAAATAGATTTTTTGAAATTTGCCAATCATTAATAATTTCAAAGTGTGGTTGAGAAAATTCTTCTCTTTCCTCTTGGCGTCTTGATGAAATCGAATAAACATTTCTACCTGTTGAATCGTAACTCCAAGATGCATAATTAGCTTTTCTTACATTTAAATCTTTTACATATGATTTAGGTACACCATTATATGCTAAACCATCTTTAAAAGGACCTCCAAAGATATTAATCTGTGTTGTAACATTTTCGTCAAATCTAACTGCACTAAAATGATAACTTGATAAATCAGCATCAGCTCTATCTTTATAACCAAGAGATGATATTCTTGATAATCTACCATAAAAGGCATAATTATTTACTAATCCTGATGAAAACTCAATTGATTGTTTATTTGATAATCCTTGGAAAATTCTATTTCCACAATCACAACCAAATTCTTGTAAACCAAATCCAGTAATTAGTTTTATTCCTTTTTGATTTACAAAATTAGAAGTTGATAAATTAATACTACCTCCAATTGAAGCACTTCCGTAACTTGTCAATCCTCCTCCACGTTGGACTTGAATATTATCAAGCGAAGTAGATAAATCTGGAAAATCAATCCAATATACATTATGGTCTTCAGGGTCATTTTGTGGTACGCCATTAATCATTACAGCAATTCTTCTTTGGTCGAAACCACGCATCATAATTGAGTTATAACCTATACCATTAGCTGATTGAGACGTAAAAACAACTGATGGCAAATTACTCAAAAGACTTGGTAAATCCTGATCAGTATTAAAATTTTTAATATCAACAGCAGAAATTTCAGAAAATGGAACTGGTGATTTCCCAAATTCTGCTTTTGTTGAGGTTACAGTTACAGTTGGGGTATTATATACCTTGTTTGAGTCATTTCTATCAATTGCATTTGCAATTAATGGATGTAAGATACAAAAAATTGTGAATAGTAATTTTTTCATAAAAAAACTCCAAATATTTAAATAAATCATTAAACCTTTGGAGAAATCTCTTCGTTCTGAACAGAATTATATAAAAGAAATATAAATCCATTCCGTTTCCCTACGCCAGTATTATCTGGATCAGGTTCGAGGAGTTCTCTCAGCAATGCAAACAACATATTTGCAAAGCACCTCCAACGGCAATACAAAATTAAGAAATTATATTTACATTTTAAATAAAAAAAGGAATTGTCATATTAACAATTCCTTTCATTTAAAATTTCATTAAAATTTACCAAGGTAAATTTACTTTTACAGCAGAAGCTGTCGATCGATTATCTGAAAATTTTGGTTTTAACAAATTTTGTAAAAAAGCTACTACACCTTCCTTACGAAATCCGACTGGACACCAGGTAACGAAAACACCATATTGTAAAAAAGCGTGAATAGCGATATCCTTTTGATTTTTTATTATTTCATCACTTATTAAACCGTGACCAATTCTTAGAACTGATTTTTGATCTCTTCCGCTCCAAATAATATAAACTCCTTTTTCATCTTCTAAATTTTTATGATGCGCATCTATTTTGTTTAATTCACACCAAATATTTCCTTTACACATTACCCATTCAACTTCCATAATTATTCCAATAAATAATTTAAAAAAATCTGAACATTATCTATTTAAATCAAGTATTTTAAACTGTGTTTTTCCTGCTGGTACAGTAACTTCAACAATATCATTAATAACTTTGCCCATTAAAGCTTTTCCAATAGGTGATGTAACTGAAAGTTTTCTTTTTTCAAAATCAGCTTCTTCAGGACTTACAAGTAAATATTCAATTTCTGCATTATTTTTTAAATTAATAATTTTTACTCTTGAAAGAATATATACTTTATCATTTGGTAATTCATCGGCTTTAATAACTTCAACTCTTCCTAATGTCTTTTCAAGCTTTGAAATTCGAAGTTCTAAAAGTTCTTGTTCGTGCTTTGCAGCATCATACTCGGAATTTTCAGATAAATCCCCGTGTGAACGAGCATCAGCAATTTTCATTGCTGCTTCTTTTCTGCCCTTGGTCTTTAATTTGAAAATCTCTTGTTCAAGTTCTTTTACACTTTCAATTGTCATATATACTCTATCTGACATAAATCCCTCTTAAAAATTAATATAAAAAATAAAGCCATCGATTAAGATAGCTTTATTTATTCTGCACAAATTCTACATTCTAAATTAAGGTTAAATCTTTAATAAACCAAACGATTTTTTTTAGTTTATTCCAAATTACTTAACAAATGCCCCATTTTTTCTCTTTTGGTTAAAAGATAGCTTAAATTTTCTTCATTTGCTATCATTTCTATAGGAAGCATCTCAGTTACGGTTAGACCATATCCTTCTAATCCGACTCTTTTTTGTGGGTTGTTAGTGATTAACTTCATTTTCCTAACTCCCAAGTCAGCAAGAATTTGAGCTCCAATACCATAATCTCTGGCATCTGGTGCAAATCCTAAATGAACATTAGCTTCAACTGTATCCATTCCTTGTTCTTGAAGGGCATAAGCTTTAATTTTATTAATTAAACCTATGCCTCTACCTTCTTGTCGCATATAAAGCAAAATTCCGTTTCCATATCTTGCAATCATTTGTAAAGCATTTTCTAATTGTTCACCACAGTCGCATCTTTTTGATCCAAAAACGTCACCAGTTAAACATTCGGAATGAACTCTAACAGGAATAACTTCTTCTGGATTGATTTTGCCACAAACCATAGCGCAATGTTCTTTGCCATCAATTACATTTTCATATACATAAATGTTAAAATCACCAAATTTTGTTGGCATTTTTGCTTTTGCAACATTCTTTACTAATGATTCTTTTGCCATTCTATATGCAACTAAATCTTTAATAGTAATTATTTTTAAATTATGTTTTTCGGCAAAAACTTCAAGATCAGGTCTGCGAGCCATAGTTCCATCTTCATTTATGATTTCACATAAAACTCCAGATGGGTACAATCCAGCTAATCTATTTAGGTCAACAGTAGCTTCTGTATGTCCTGTTCTTCTTAAAATTCCTTCTTTAACTGCAATTAAAGGAAAAATGTGGCCTGGACGACCTAAATCTTCAGGTTTTGTTCTTAAATCAGCTAAAGCTTTAACAGTTACGGATCTATCATAAGCCGAAATACCGGTTGTTGTTCCGTGAACATAATCCACAGACACAGTGAAATTTGTTCCGTGCAAAGGTGAAGCATTTTTTACCATTCTATCAAGTTCTAATTCTTTAGCTCTTTCAGAAGTGATTGCAACACAAACTAAACCTTTGCCGTGAGTAGCCATAAAATTTATTGTTTCTGGAGTACAAAGTTCAGATGAGGCAATTAAATCACCTTCATTTTCACGATCTTCATCATCCATAACAATAATCATCTTACCGAGTTTTAAATCGGTAAGGGCAGATTCTATTGAATGCATATTATTTTTCTATTGTTGTTTTGAAACTATTGCAGCTTTATCAAATTTTACTTTTACATTTTCTGCAATTTGTAATGTCATAGTTGTACCGTCTAAATCAACCACAGTACCGTGGATACCTGATGAAGTAACAACTTTATCTGATTTTTTGATTGCTTCTAACATTGCTTTATGTTCTTTTTGTCTTTTTTGCTGTGGTCTGATGATTAAGAAATACATAATTGCAAACATACCAACCATCATCACGATAAGCATAACAGGACTTCCGCCTTGACCACCATCACCTGCAGGTGGCATAAAACCTGTAATTAAATCCATCTTTATTCTTCCTAATTTAAACTATATTATTAAAATTATTTAAAAAATCATTTTTCCATTGACGATATTTACCAGAAAGTATTTTTTCTCTAGCGGTGCGAGTAAGCCATAAATAAAAGGCAAGATTATGATTTGTAGCAATTTGTAGAGCTAATATTTCTTGCGAAATAAATAAATGTCTTAGGTAGCCAAGTGTATAATAATTCGAAATATAATTTTCAAATCCTTCATCAATAACTTCCTTTGAATATTTATATTTAGCATTTTTTATATTTATTTTACCTTTAGTAGTAAATATCTGTCCATTTCTTGCATTTCTTGTTGGCATTACATAATCAAATTGATCAACTCCCAATTCAATTGCTGTTAGGATATTTTCGGGAGTACCAACTCCCATTAAATATCTTGGTTTATTCTCTGGTAAAATTCCTGTGCATAAATCAGTTATTTCATACATCATTTCTGCTGGTTCACCAACCGACAAACCACCAATTGAATAACCATCAAAATCTAAATCTATTACTTTATTTAAATATTCTTTTCGTAATTCAGGATACATACTACCTTGACCAATTGCATATAAAAATTGATCATTTCCATAATATGGCTCAGTATTCCTAAAGTATTCTATACTTCTACTAGCCCATTTAAATGATAAATCAATTGATTTTTTTGCATCAATAAATGTGGAAGGATAAGGAGTACATTCATCTAAAACCATTAAAATATCTGATCCTATTGCTCTTTGTATATCAATTACTTTTTCAGGAGTAAATTTATGTTTTGAGCCATCAATATGAGATTTAAATTCAGCTCCTTCTTCAGTGAGTTTTCTTAAATCCTTTAATGAAAATACTTGATAACCTCCGCTGTCGGTTAAAATTGGTTTATCCCACTTCATAAATTTATGCAATCCACCAAAATCTTTTAGCACATCAGTTCCAGGGCGTAAATACAAATGATAAGTATTTCCTAAAATTATCTGTGATTGAATTTCATTCAATTCTTTTTGAGCAATTGCTTTTACTGTTCCTTGAGTTCCGACTGGCATAAAAACAGGTGTCTGAATTTCTCCGTGAGAAGTATAAATAGTCCCTGCTCTTGCTTTGCAATCCTCTGATGTTTTTTCTAATTTAAAAAAATTATCCATTTACTTTTTTATATTTAATTACGATATTTTTAAATGATTTGATAAAAATAAGTGATAATATTATACCGATTGAATTTGCATACCAATCGTATAAAGATGCTGTTCTACCTGGAATCAATTTTTGATGTAATTCATCAATTGCACCAAATATTAAACCAAAGGCAAAAGTGAATAATAATATTTTGAAATTATTACTAAAATTATAATAACCGATTAAAAACAAAATAAAAGATGTCCCTAAAGTAAAATATGCGATTAAATGAATAATTTTATCAAATTTAAATAATTCAATATCAGGAATATCTTCACCTGGCAAACTTGTCATAATTAATAATCCCAAAATGACTATTAAAAATTGGACAAAATATATTTTTCTACTTATTTCCATTTTCAAAAATATTGATTA
>CAIWET010000598.1 GCA_903911805.1 uncultured Ignavibacteria bacterium
ATATTAATCTGATTAAAATTTGTAAATATTGCTTTTATGTTCCTATTGTAATGCTTTTAATTACAATTCCTATGCTTTCTGGTACTGTAAAAACAATTCCTCAGATTGATTCCGCAATTAAAGATAAAACTCCAACTGAAAAATTAACTCAATTAGATTTCTTTGCTCGCGAAATCGAAAATTATAATGTTGCAATGTATGCAGCTGATAAATACTTTGAAGTCGCTAAAAAGTTGAATGAACCTAAGTCAACGGCTTATAGCTATTTTTTGCTTGGAAGAACTAATTGGCTTGTTTCGCGATTTAATATTGCTTTGGAAAATCAGTTTCAGGCATTAATAAGGTACGAAAAGTTAAACGACACAATGAATATAGGTAGAGTTTATCTTGGTATTGGAATGGATTATTCTTCTTTGAAGGAATATCAAAAGTCAATTGATGCTAATATGACTTCAATTGAGAAATTTAGGCAAGTAAATTTTGCAAACGGAATTGCAAATGGTTATGGAAATTCGTCAGAAATATATATTACTTTGGGAGATTTTCCCAAAGCCTTAGTGTGTATAGATTCTGCAATTAAATACCATAAAAAAGCTTATAAGTTAGAAGACGAAAGTGGAAATATGGGGATGTCAATTGCTTACGAAAATCGCGCAAGTATATTGATAAAACTGAATAATAATGATTCTGCAATCGTTTATTTAGATAAAGCTATAGCCATTAATAGTAATATCAGTTTTAACCACGGAGTTTGTTCTAATCTTACTTATAAAGCTCAAATATATAATAGTTTAGGAAAATATCAAACATCAATTAAGTTTTTGAAAGAAGCTGAGGCATTCGCAAAAAAAATCCCAAATAATGAACTCAGGTTCAAACTTTATGAGCAATTTGTTGTTTCTTATAAAGGTTTGGGAGATTTCAAAAATGCTTTTTTTTATAAAGAATCGCTTTCGGATGTAAAAGATTCGATTAATAAATTCAATTCTCAGGTTGAAACCGTTAACCTCGAAAAGAAATTATTCGAAGAACGAATGAAGTATGAAAATGAGCTTATCATTAAAGAAAAAAATATATCTTTAATTATCGGTTCTTTTATAATACTATTGCTGGTTTCGGCTGCTTTGATTTTGCTTTATCGCAATAAAATTAAGAGTAATGTCAATCTCGAACTTGAAAAAATCAACGAAGCTAAGAATAAATTGTTCGCTTTAGTTTCTCACGACCTTAAGGGTCCAATAAACGCATTTGGTCAATTAGCAAATCAAATTACCGATTATTATGATACGTTAACTCCTGAAGAAATTAAGGAGTATTTAGGGAATGTTCAGAAGTCTTCATCAAGGTTGAACCTGATGATGGATAATTTGTTGAATTGGGCTTGGTTTCAGATGAATGGTAGAGAGCTTCATTTTGATTATTACGATTTGAAAATCATTATGGATGACTCCATTAAGAATTTCAATCAAGTAGCTGTTAATAAAAATATTGTGATTATTAATCAAATTGATGAAGATATTACGATAAATTGCGACGATCAGGCAATTATTTTGATTTTTTCTAACTTG
>CAIWET010000599.1 GCA_903911805.1 uncultured Ignavibacteria bacterium
GCAATTGCTTTAATTGCTTTATCATTTATTTCGAAATTAAATCCTCTAATGCTGATTTCATTCATATTTGTTATTAATCCAGAAATATCACCCATCAAATTAGGATTTTCCTCGCCATTTATAATAATTTTTGTAGTAAAATCTTCATTATTCAAAATTGACCAATCAATTAAATAAACATTTAATTTATGCAAATCATAATCTTTGAGTTTTGGGCAATTCATCCTGTGAGCAACAAAATGATTATTAGAATCGTGAATACAAATAATTTCGTCATCAGGAATTGGATAACAACATTTAGATAATTCAGCAGGAAGATGATTTTTTTGATTATAAATTAATAATGGATTATTCGCAGAATTTACTTCTTTGAATGCAATTGATTTATAAACATTTTTGCTACCGTTCTTATTGTCTTTAAAAGCAAGATAGCTATTTTTAAGAGTCAATAAATCGTATTCAGGATTAAGGATTTCGAGCAAGAAATCATCAATTTCTTTATAACTTATGTGTTTAATAAATTCAATAAATTCGTCATCTTTAAATTCAAAATTATTCTTTTTTTGAATATCTTTCCAAAGTGATTTTGCTTTTTTCAGATTTTCCTTCTGTTGTTCATTCAAAGATTTTTGAATATAGTAATTTGCCCTATGAGTAACAGCCATTTTCAGCCATTCTGGCTTGGGAAATTGCTTTTTGGAAGTAATAATTTCAACAGAATCTCCACTAACCAATCTATAATTTAATGGCATTACTGTTCCATTAACTTTTGCACCGATGCAATGCAATCCTACTTCGGAATGAATAGCAAAAGCAAAATCAAGTGGTGTAGATTTTTTTGGCAAAATTCTGAATTCATTGGAAGGAGTAAAAATATAAACTTCATCAAAGAAAATATTATTTCTGATATCTTCTAACTGGCTTTCTGTATAATTTCCGTGAATATTTTCGAAAATTGCTCTTACGCTACTCATCCAAGTTGTGAGTTTATCAGAATCAAGAATTGAAGTTTCGGGTAAAACTCCTCTTTTGTACATAAAATGCGCAGCTACACCTTTTTCGGCAAGCTCGTGCATCTGTTTTGTACGAATTTGAACTTCTACTTTTCGATTATCAATACCAAATATTCCTGTGTGAATAGATTGATAACCATTTAGCTTTGGCTCAGTAACATAATCTTTCAAAGTATCAGGCATTGGAGAATACATAGAACTAATAATATCGTAAGCTGTATGGCAAAGCTCTTTTTTATCACTATCGATTATTACTCGAATTGCATAAATGTCATAAAGCTCATCTAATGTTTTCTGCCTTAAAATTGTTTTATTATAAATCGAGTATATATGCTTAGATCTACCGTAAATTTTGAATTTTACTCCAAATTTATCAAATTCTTGTTTTATTTTAGGCTGAATAGAATCAATTAATTGCTTGATATAAGCATCTCTTTGGGATTTTGAAAGATGAAGTTTTTTTGTAATTTCTTCGTAAATGTCAGGATGTAGAAATTTAAATGAAAAGTCTTCCAATTGCCATTTTATATTTGCTAATCCAAATCTATGAGCAAAAGGAGCATATAACTCTAGGGTTTCTTCGGCAATCAATCTTTGCTTTTCTGCAGTAATTGCCTCTAAAGTTTTCAAATTGTCTAATCTATCAGCTAATTTTATTAAAATAATTCTGATATCTTTAAACCACGTGATTAGTAATTTTCTATAATTCTCAAAATGCTTAAGATCGTGATTCTCGATAGATTTAATTGAACTTAATCCAAGAATAATTTCAGCAATCTGATTACCAAATTCATATTTTATATCGTCGTGAGTATATTTTTTACTAATAGCTACAACGTCGTGAAGAAGCGCTGCCACAACTGAATGGTCATCCAAAGGCATTTCATTTACAACTAATTTTGCAACTTCAATAGGATGCCTATAGTATGGTTCGCCAGTTTTTCTTAATTGATCTTTATGAGAATAATAATTAAAATAAAAAGCTTTTTTGATAAGAGTTTCGTCAACTTTTGCTAAATTCTTTCTGCAAAGCACCAATAAAGATTCCAATTCTTCTTGTAGAACCTTGTCATCAATCTCAATTTTCGACTTCTTTTTAAATACCCAAATCATAAAAATCTACTTATCATAATATTAAGATTAAAAATTAGCAAAATTAATTTAACTAACAAAGACTTTTCTTTTATTTGTAAAAATATGTAGAAAATTAAGAAAATTTTTTCAATAAAAAAACCCGCCTCCAGGAAGCGGGTTAGTGGGTTATTATGAGAGAGAGAGAAAAATCTATATAAGAAATAATTAAAATATTTCAAATATTATTTTACTAATCCATAATTCATAATTTCAGTATTTTTCCAGGAAGATTTGCCTTTGGCAACCATAACATCATAAAACATTGCATTTCCACCATTGGATATTGATTTGATATCATAACCCATAACTTTTAAGAATGCAGCAGCATAAGCAGCTGTATGTCCAGTATAGCAATAAATAGCAGCTGTTTTATTTGATGGAACAGTTTTCAAATATGTAGATAATTTGAAATCACTTTTTGGTACATAACAAGGTGCTCCTGGTACGTGTCCTGGATCAGTATAATCTGCTAATGTCCAATAAGCCATAACATAATAATTTGGTAAATTACCTAAAACAACATCTGCTTTAACTGAAGGGAAACCAGCTGCAAAAGCTGCTTCAACTCTTGCTTCTAAAATTTCTTTTCCAGTTGTTTTGCCTGTTGCTAATGTAGGAAGTGGTGTTTCAGTTGCTTTTGCTACAGTTGCTGTAGAAATTGTTGAAGCTCCAAGATTACCAATACCATTTTTCCAAGTTCCTGATAATGTTGAATCCCAACAAGCCATTCCCCATTTCATACTATAGATATTTGTGTATCCATCTAATCTCAATAAACCAGTTGCATAAGCTGCTGATTGACCAGAGAAGCATACCAAATAAACATTTGTAAATCCTGTTAAATCGTGTGATTTAACATAAGTATATAAACTTGCAAAAGGAACATTAACTGCGCCAACAATATGACCTTTAGCATAAGTTGCAGTATCTCTAATATCAATTACTAAATTTTTAGCTGCATCGGCTGTAATATTTTGTTTTACAGTTGCAGCAGTAGCTAAGCTATTTCCAGCTGTATTAATATAACCACCATCTGTTCCTTCTAAATATTTAATCAGAACTTCTGATTCAACAACTGCAGGATCTGTTGTGTCGCTACAACCATTTAAAGCGAATCCAATTAGCACGAATGCTAAAGCAATAAATTTAATTTTCTTAAACATAAAATAACTCCTAAATAACATATATTAATAAATCTTAAAGTCCCCAGCTTGATGGTAATTTTCCATCTACTGTTATACCTTTTGAAGAACTTCTTTCCCAATCATATTTGAAATCTGAATCAAATAAATACCATTGCTTGTTTCTATAAGTCGAGCCTTCTTTTATAATATGACAATTGTCTGAGCAAGCTTTGCCAGCATCGACTTTAGTTCTGGTAGTCCATCTCAATGTATTATGAGGTGTTGCATAATTATAAACAGGTAATGCATTAAAGTTAGCTAATTGAGCAACTCCATATAAAGCCCAGCTATCTGGAGCCATCAATGTATGTCTAACAACTGCATATTTAAATTCAGGTTTTGCATCTTTTATTGGATTTAATGCAATTTTGAAATCCTGATAAGATGCAATTCTTGCACCTTCACCATTAATATGGCAACTTCCACAATTATTATAATCTTGGGAATGGCAAGTGTTACAAGAGAATGAACTATAATGTACTGAATGATATTGATTTTTTGTTTCTAAACCAGCATGACAAGTTTTGCATTTTGGTAATTCTGAATATTTATATCTTTGCTCAACAAATTGACCAGTTCCATGAATTTCATTTTTACTATGGCAATTTGTGCAAGTGAATCCTTGTTTTGAAAAATGTACATCTGGTTGAGTTCCAGGAGCAATACCTAAAAATGCGTGACCACCTCTGGAAGTATGGCAACCAATACAAGTATTATTCATATCTGGTTTTTCAGCAAATTTATGACCACTCATTAATCCACCACCCTGTGCTTTTGGTCTTGTAACGTGGCAATCTCCACAAGTTGAAGCGTGGCATTTAGCACAATTATATTCATAACCAGCTTTTACTGATTCTGATAATTGACTAAATTCATTTGCAGAATTTAATCCACTTCTTAGGCAAACTTTTCTTTTTTGTCCCCATCCCATTTGGTGAAGTGAATTTTTGTGTCTGGTAACTGCTTCTTCGTGGCAAGATTTACATTTTGTATCTGCAAATTCTTTTGTAGGATGAGCTAAGAAATCACTACCGTGAGCAACTTTTTTATCACTTGAATTTCCTACACCATTATGGCATCCAACGCATCCAATTTTATAATGGTCAGTTTTTTTGAATTCTTCCCAACCAGTTCCTCCTAGATGAACTCTATCGTATGGTTCATAATGAGGAGTTTCGCCACCACAACTTGAACCACCAGCAGATGTATCTGCAGAAGCTACTAGTTTCAAATGGTCATAATTTGTATGACAACCTTCGCAGGTTGCTACATTTGCATTTGGATCATTGTTGCTGGTGTCCGAACAACTTACTAATAACACCAACAGCATTCCCATCAAACTTGTTAAAATCACTTTTTTCATAATCCACTCATATATATTTAACGTTACATTTCAAACATCTACAAATGAAAATTAAATGAACATTAAAGACTAAACAAGTAATTGCAAATAAAATCTTGTTTTTGTATTCAATATGTTGTTTTATTTATAAGATAATCTAAATAATTGGCTATATCTATATAAATACTATATTTTGAAATATAGCTTTTCTGTGATATTGTGAAAATTGAAAAATGTACTTTTATAATTTATTTTATTAGTGAAAATTACACAAAAAAACCGCATAGCTTTTATTTATGCGGTTATTCAGCAGTGTTGTATTTTGTAACGTTAACTTTGGTTAGCTTATTTCTTGTAAAATATATTTAGCTGTGTCTACTGCTGCATTCGGTTTTGCTAATTGGCGGGATTGTTCGCTCATTAATTTTAATAATCTTTCATTATTAATTGTTTCATTTATCATAAGTCCTAAACGATTATTAATTTCTTTATCCAGCATAACTATTGCAGCACCTTGTTTCTCGAAAAATCTCGCATTATGTTCCTGCTCATTATTTGAGGCAGAAGCTAGTGGAATTAAAATTGAAGGTTTACCTACTAATGCAATTTCTGCTAATGTTGTTGCTCCAGAGCGACAAACAACAAGATCTGCAGCAGCATAAGCCGTTGGCATATCATCTATAAATTTAAAAAGTTTTACATTATCAGGTGGGTCTTGCTGCAACTCGTAATTTTTGCCAGTTTGCCAAATAAACTGAATTTCATTTGTATCGAAAGCTTCTATATCCATTTCCAAAGCCCAATTTAATGACCTAGCTCCTAAACTTCCTCCAAAAACAAAAACTGTTTTTTTATTAGGATCTAAACCATATTTAGTTAATGCTTCTTCTTTTGTTGGTAAAGTATAGAGAAAATCTCTCATTGGATTTCCCAATGCGTGAATTTTATATCTGTTTTTCTCTGAAAAATATTTAATGCTTTCTATGAATGATACAAAAATCATTGAAGCTTTATCTGCCAACATTTTTATTGCTTTGCCAGCATTAATATTCGATTCCATCAAAACCAATGGAACTCCCAAACTTTTTGCAGCAACTCCAGCTGGATAGCTAAGATAAGCACCAGCACAAATAACTGCTTTTATATTGTTTTCTTTAATTAACTTCTTACAAATACTTATTGACTTAAAAATATCAAGAATGAGCTTAAAATTACTTAATTTAAATATTCCGTGGAAACCAGTAATAGGAAGTGGAACAAATTGAAATCCTGCATCTGGAACTTTAGTTGCTTCCAATCGATTAGGATTACCAACAAATATCGGATTAACTCTATTATTTGATAAATATCTCAATTGCTCAACTACTGCCATTGCTGGAAAAAGGTGACCACCAGTTCCTCCAGCGGCTATTAAAACATTTATTTTATCTTCCATATCAACATTTTCCCAATTTTAACGTCAAATACTTTGTAATAATTAATTATTCAAAAATATGGAAAATAAGGATATTTGAAGCAGAAAATTCTGAATAGTATAAAAAAAGTTGCTTTTTCAATTATAATTTTGAATTATATATGGTTATTGCTATTTAATATCAATCCAAATAACCATTCTTGCAATCACGAGACTATACAAATTCAAGCTTCTAATTCTTTCCAAAAATCATTTGATATATTTCATTCAGAAAAACGTATTAATAAACAAGATGACTGCCTTGCTTGTATTGCTTTCCAAATATTCAATTCATCATTTTTTAATAATTATGATCATAATTTCATAGATGAAAATTATATAAATTCTTTATTCTTTTCTGTTAATAAAAATTATACTTCTTCAATAATTTCTTTCAAATCGTCGAGAGCTCCCCCATCAGATGCTAAAATTTTAAGTTAATAAACTGATTTTTTTAGTAATTAAGAAATTAAATGAGATATTATATTCTTTTAATCGCATTTTTATTTGCGAATTTAAATTTATTTGCCAATCTGCACGATGATAATAAACATCTTGTTCTTGCAGGGCAAATTATTGATATTGAGACCAAAAAACCTTTACCTGGTGTTAGAATTGAGGTAATTAATTCCAAACTTGGAGCTATTTCTGATATTGATGGCAAATATAAAATTGAATTTCACGAAAAAGGGATTTATGAAATTAAATTCAATTTTATTGGATATAATTTAAATATTTTAACAGTGAATCTTAAAAATGATTTATTCGAAAACATTGAACTGATTTCAAAACCAATTCAATTAAACCAAGTGAATATTTCAGCCAATAGAATTGAACAATCTAAAGAAATTAAAAATATTTCAATTATTAATTCTGAGGATATTCATAAAAATTTAGGTCAGACTTTTTCGGAGTCAATTAAAAACATTCCTGGTGTTTCCATTATGCAAACTGGTCCATCGATTGCAAAGCCAGTAATAAGAGGAATGCAAAGCGACAGATTAGTACTTGTAAATTCTGATGTTAATCAGGAAGGACAACAATGGGGTGGCGAACACGCTCCGGAAATCGACCCTTTTTCTTCTTCATCAATTGAAATAATCAAAGGTGCGGCTGGATTGGAATATGGTCCTCACGCTATTGGTGGAGTAATAAAAGTATCGAATTCAGAAATAACTGAAACTGACAATATCAATGGCAATGCATCTATAGCAACTTTTTCAAATAACAGACAAATTGCCGGTTCTTTGGGATTATTTGGTAAGACATATTTATTGGATCATCTATTATGGAGAGCTCATATCAGCTATCGAAAAGCTGGAGATTCTAAAACTCCAGATTACAATATTACTAATTCCGCTTTTAATGAATTGAGCTATTCTGGCGAATTAACTTATAAGAGAACAAGTGAAGAATTAAATTTTATGTATAGTCACTTTGGAACAGAATTAGGAATTTTTAAAGGTGCTCATATACACAACCTTGTTGATTTGCAAAAAGCGATGAATTCTGATAAACCATTAATAATTGAAGATTTTAGTTATAATATTAATAGACCAAAACAAGATATTACTCACGATATTTTCAAAATCAAAGGAAAATATTCTACTCGATTATTTGATTATGAATCAGTTTATGCTTTACAAATCAATCATCGCCAGGAATATGACTCACACACAAGGTATAACCCCCAAGCAATAAATTTTCCTTCTATTGACTTAACACTTTACACTCATTCATTTGATTTAAAAGCAAAACATTATCCTGGGAAAAACATTATTGCTATTATTGGATTAAATCTTTTTAGACAGGGAAATATCAAAGAAGGAAATGTAAATATCATTCCTAATTACAGATCATATACTGGTGGTGCCTATTCAATTATCAAATTGATTAAAGATAAATACTCACTCGAAACTGGTTTACGATATGACTATATTTGGACTGAAACCTATCGCAAAATCAACAATGTAGAAAATGATAATATATTTGAATATCAAAATATTTCTTTTTCAATTGGAGGTAATTACGAAATATCCGATGGATGGAATCTATCTTCAAACATATCAACTGCTTGGAGACCACCTAATTTGAATGAGTTATTTTCTAATGATGTTCATCACGGAACTGCTAGGTTCGAAATTGGCGATATTAAATTAAATGCCGAGCGCAATATAAATACTGATATAAATTTCAATTATAATTCTGAATTTATAAATTTACAAACTGGGATTTACGCAAATTATATTAATAATTATATTTATTCTCAACCACTGAAAGAACCCATTTTAACAATTAGAGGAGCTTTTCCAGCATTTAAATTTATGCAAACAAATGCTTTGATTTCTGGAATTGATGGATTTTTCCAATTCTATACATCTCATCATCATTTTGCGAAGCTAACCTATTCTTATATTTATGCCGAAGATTTAAGTGCTAATGAACCATTAGTATATATGCCACCTTTGAGTTTATCATTAATAAACCACTTTCATATTGATGATATTGGATTTATGAAAGATAACTTTATAGAATTAGATACAAAATATTCCGCAAAACAAACTCGAGTTCCTGAAAACTCAGACTATATGGAACCACCTGGGGAATATTTTTTATTAAATTTGAATATAGGTACCAATTTGCAATTTGGCAATCAAGATTTTAAACTAAATTTGAGTGCCAATAACCTTCTAAATAGAAGATACAGAGACTATATGTCCAGATTCAGATATTTTATTGATGAACCTGGATTAAATATTATTTTAAGAATTTTTATACCAATTAATTAAGGAAAAATTATGAAAAAGCTTATGTATATCATATTTGCTGTTATTTTAGCAGCTTGTAATGACAACCCTAGCAATCCAAATAACGAGAATGAGCACGATTTACCAACTACTCTGAAAATTCATATTTATCAATTGAATGACTCAGGAAATGGCGAAATCAAGGACTCTTCAATTACATTATTTGACCAACCTGGAGGTCCTGGAACTCCAATAACATTAACACCGATTACATTAAAGTTTGATAATTCTAAAAGCACTTTTTATAAAGCTGAAATTGAAGTTCTAAATAAATCAAATAGCTCAAACATAATCGATGTTACAAAAGAAATTAAATTAGAAGCTGAATATCATCAGTTCTTTTTTACCACATTGCAAAAGAACAAAGCATTAATAACTTATGGTGACAAGGAGTCTGATTATACAAGTACAAACTTAAATGGAAGTGATTTACCAGTAGGTTTAAAATTCTTAATTGAAGTTCCAAAAAATGCTAGCGTTTCTAACGATACTTTAAGTATTTCGCTATCACATTTTCCTGATGCAACAAAAAAAGATGGCGTAACTGCTGGAAATGAAACGGATATTTTTGTTAATTTCCCTATAATTTATCAAAAATAATTTTTTTTGCTAACTTTTTTATCATTAATGCGTTATTTCATTTTATAATTTTACCGGAGAAAATAAACCGGATTTAGATCTTTTTTTTGGAGATATTATTAATGGCAAGTTTAGTAGTTTACTTAGGATTTGATGGAAATTGCCGCGAAGCAATGGACTTTTATCATAACGCATTAGGCGGTGAAACACAATATATGACTTACGGACAGGCACCAATGCCAACACCTGAAGAACATAATGAAAAAATTATGCACTCACATTTAATTGCAGATGGAATTAAATTAATGGCAGCAGATACAATGCCTGGTCAACCTTATAATCCTGGGAACAATTACACTTTAACTTTGAATTGTACAAGTGAAAACGAATTAGATGGAATCTGGGGAAAATTATCAGCTGATGCTAGTATTTCATTGCCTATTGATAACCAATTTTGGGGTGCTAAATATGGTCAACTAACCGATAAATTTGGCGTAAATTGGGCATTAAATTACGAATTCCCTAAAGCATAAATAGATAATTGATTTTAATAGAAAGAGGTTGTATTAAAGGGCAAGAAAATACTTGCTTCGTCATTCAGAGCGTAGCGAAGAATCCAGGAAATCAGTCACTTACGAGATTACTGGATTTCTCACTTCGTTCGAAAAGACACTTTTGAGTCAACCTTTTTTTTATAAACTTCTGTAATTGATAGTAATCATTGTTTGGTCATTTTGATACGAGCTTTGCTCTAATCAATGACTAATAATGACTTAATTTGGTGCTATTGCATCGTATCTAAGCCAACAATCCTATTTTAAAAAATTAACTTGTTCTCTCTCTTTATAGTCGGAAGCAGGAAAATTTCTATTAGATCACTCAGTAAATACTTTTTTTTCGATAACATCTTGAATTTTTTTAGGAATCTTGCTCAAATAATTAAAACAAGTAGAGCTCTCAATTCGGTCAACATTTGTTAGATAATCGTGCCAATCGGCATTTCTTACTCCTGCTATATTTGGCATAACAACTGCAATCACAGGGGTAGTATCTGTAACATCAAGATATGTTTGCCCTTTTTCCAAGACAACTACTATTTTGAAGCAAGAATCAGGAATTGCAACTACATCTTTTATTCTATCTTTTGTCCTATAAATTCCACCTGCAATCACGAATAGCTCTTTATTCTGAGTAATAGCCAATCCATTACAATAGTATTCAAAATCATACCAAACCCCCTGATTTAAATCTGGAGTTTGAGGCAAAATATTTGTCATTAAAAAAGTAGTTTTATTGTCCTCAACTGTTAGAGTTCTGCTTTCGCTCTGTACCATATGACCTCTGTCAAATCCAGAATTAGTATAATCACTATGCTTAACCCTATAAATTCCAGAAGGTAATGAGGTATCAGTAATAAAATTTCCAGACCACCTTGAAACGTCCCCAAACCAGCTACTATTAATTTCCCAGCTTACGCAATTAGGTACATTCAAATCTTTATTATAATTTACAACATATTGATTTTTAACGAGGATTATATCATTTGTTGTATCGCAACTATAAGCAACACCTAGGTTTGTATGAATCGAATTTACCCAAATATAAGGGCTTTTATCTCCTTCATCTACTGGTTCAGTAGGATTTTGGCATCCAGTAAAAACGATCAAAGCACCAATTGTGACAATTAATACTTTATATTTAAAAATTGAATATTTTGTAAATTTCATTATATTTTTCCTAAATGATATTAAAGAATTAAACAAATTTACAAATATTTTCAAACTTATTTGTTGATTTTTCGTTTAAACTAAATAATATTTATGGAGGGATAATGTTATATATATTTTATTTTATGTTGATTTTATCAACAGTATCGTGTTCACAGGAGAAAAAAATGACTTACAACAAACTTACATCTGAAGAAGAATGGGTTATAATAGATAAAGGAACTGAAAGACCTTTTACAGGAAAATACGAAAAGTTTAATGAAGAAGGAACCTATGTTTGCAAAAGGTGCAACGTACCTCTTTATAAATCTTCATCGAAATTTGATGCTCAGTGTGGTTGGCCCGCATTTGATGACGAAATCAAAGGTGCAGTGAAACATACTCCTGATGGTGATGGAATGAGAACTGAAATCACGTGCAATTCTTGCGGAGCTCATTTAGGCCACGTTTTCATTGGCGAAGGTTATACTGCAAAAAATACACGTCATTGCGTAAATTCGATTTCATTGAATTTCATTCCATCTAAAGATGAAACTGCAGAAACTGCCAAAGCAATTTATGCAGGTGGATGCTTTTGGGGAATGGAATATTATTTCAAAAAAGCAAATGGTGTAATTTCTACAAGAGTTGGCTATATTGGCGGTCATAAGGACAATCCAACTTATAAGGAAGTATGTTACACCAATACAGGCCATATTGAAGCTACCGAAGTGACTTTTAATCCTAAAGTGATTTCTTTTGATTCATTAACAAAATTGTTTTTCGAATTGCACGACCCAACTCAAGTAATGCGTCAAGGTCCTGATATTGGAGAACAATATAAATCAGCAATTTTCTATTTGACAGATGAACAACGTGAAATTTCAGAAAAGCTCATTAATATTTTAAAAGAAAAAGGATACAAAGTGGCAACTGAGCTTATTCCTGCTAAAACTTTTTGGGAAGCTGAAGATTACCACCAAGATTATTACAACCACAAAGGCGGAATCCCATATTGTCATTCTTATGTTAAGAGATTTTAAATTTCGTAATCAACGACTTTGGCATCTTCTCTTATTTTGAGAATATGGTCAATTAATTCTAAGTGATGGGGGTGTGTCATATAAGTCTGTAAATCTTCTTTTGAAGCAAATACAGTATAAATTGATACATCCCAGGATCTTTCGCTTTTTAAAAAATCAATTCCGACTTCAATTAAAATTAGTTCAGGAATAAAATCCACCATTTTCTCGAGATTTTCTTTCATCCAAAGTGCATTTTCTTCTTTTGTTTTACCTTCGGCAAAATCTTTTAACTTATTTAAAACTATATGTTTAATCATTATATTATCTAACTAAATTTATAAATGACAAATGAAATATTGAAACAGATAAATATTCAAATGCCCACAAAGAAAGTCCAACACTCAATGGAATTGACAAATTATCATCAAATTTAATCACCTCAGAAGCTGCTTCGATTATACCACCAATAATAGCAGAAATAAATCCAAACAAATAAAAAGTCCAAGGTGCCTGGAATACGCTTCCAACAATTGAAATTACTATAAAAGCAGAGATAATAAAAGCTGATGTACCTTCCCAACTTTTAGTAAAAAGTCTGTGTTTGCCAAATTTTCTACCAATTAAAGCAGCTAAAATATCTGAAATAATTAGAATACTAAAAGCAGAAATTACAATGATTTTTGGGAATAAAATTATACACATCAATGCAGAAATAAACACCCAAGACGCACCATTAAGCACATATTTCTTTTCAATTTCGTGAGGGCGTAGAATACTTCCAAAGAATTTCATTACTAAGCCATTTACTGTTTTAGAGAATTTACTTAAAATATCAGTACCGATAAACATCACTGAAATAATTGTCAAAACAGTTAAAGCTGTTTCTTTAGAAATAAATGCATAAGCAATTGGAATAGAAAGCGAACACATATGAATGCTTTTACGGAGAACCTCTTCTTTATATGATATATCTTTTTTCATAATTTTAAATTTTAAAAAAACTAAAATATCAAAAAAAATATTATTCGTTAGCTATTAATTTTTTTTATTATCAAATTAATTTTTCAATTCCTTGATTATCAATATTATTGACTGTTAATTCGTTTTATATGCTTTTGTTAGAAACAGAATGCTTAAATGAATATTTTATTAGCATCAGCAGAAGTAGAACCATTAGCCAAATCAGGTGGATTAGCCGATGTGGCAGCAGCTCTACCAATAGAATGGCTCAAGCAAAATCATAATGTAATAATTGTGATGCCCAAATATAGATTTATAGATACAGACTATTATAATTTTCATCCTACAAATTTAATACTCTATGTTCCTATTGGTGATTGGTTAGAATATGCAAGACTTTGGGAAGGCAAACTTCCTGGGAGCGAAGTACCTGTTTATTTAATCGAAAATAATGACTATTTTAATCGCTCTGGAATTTATGGCGACCAAAACGAATATATTGATAATGACAGAAGGTTTATTTTCTTCTCAAGAGCTGTTTTTGAAGCTGCAAAAGCTCTAAATTTCAAACCAGACATCCTTCACGCTCACGATTATCATACAGCATTTACAATGCCGTTTTTAAGAAATTATTATAGAAATGATCCACTTTTTGAAAATACTGCTGGTGTTTATACTATTCATAATTTAGCATATCAGGGAAATTTCAATCCAGAAAATGCAATGAAATATTCTCAATTAGGTATGAGAGAATATTATCACGGCTCTTGGTTTGAGCATCGTGGAGTTATCAACTCTATGAAAGTTGGGATAATGTTTGCAGATAAAATTACTACTGTCTCCCCTACTTATGCTAAAGAAATTCGCTATCCATATTATAGCGAAGGTTTGCAGGATGTTTTAAATCTTAGGGCATCTGATTTGGTTGGCGTGCTTAATGGCGTACATTATGAAGAATGGAATCCTGAAAAAGACAAATATATTGGAATTAATTATAATGCAAATTCTATTGACCTGAAAAAACAATTGAAGTTTAAGGTATTAATGGATCACGGATTAACAGAAAGTGATAATTTGGATCAACCTCTTATTGGTATTGTTACAAGATTAGCAGAACAAAAGGGCATAGATTTAATAATTCATAAATTGGAAGAATTTCTTTATCACGACGATTTCAGGTTTATCATTTTGGGCTCTGGAGACAATCGATATGAGGACTTTTTCCGATATATTCACGACAAATACCCAAAAAAAGCACTAGTTCACTTAGGATATAATAGTTTCAATTCCCATAAGATACATGCAGCTTCTGATTTCTTTTTAATTCCATCAAGATTTGAACCTTGTGGTTTAACTCAAATGTATGCATTAAAATATGGCACAATTCCAATTGTTAGGCATACTGGAGGATTAGCAGACACAATCACAGAATATAATTATGACAATAATGAAGGCAATGGCATAGTATTTTATAATTATAACTCCGAAGATTTTACATTTGCAATCAATAGAGCTATTAAACTTTATAATAATTTCCCGCATTGGGATATAATAAGACAAAATGCAATGGCTTGTGATTTTGCATCTTCTAAAACAGCTGAAAATTATATTCAGGTTTTCCAATGGGCATTAGAAAAATTGAAGAAATAGTATTTTATCATTCCAGCGAAAGCAGGAATGGACGTTAATAATAACAATTTTTGAAGATGACCACCCCGATTTTTTACTTCGCAAAAAATCACCCCTCCTTGCTAAGGAGGGGATTTTTCGATTTCTATTTTTTCAAAATTCTCTCTATTAAAGGAGGAGATTTTAAAAATCACTGCCACTCTTTTTCTTCATCCCCTCCTTAGCAAGGAGGGGTGCCTGAATTATTATTCAGGTGGGGTGGTTATAAAAAAACGCTCTCACCTAACCCCACACTATCCTTAGACAGGCTCAGTAACCGTTCCTCCCCTTGTAGAGAGGGACAGGAAGAAAAGAGATATAAACGTTCAAATTAAGCAAAAGGAATAAATATATATCTTTCAAATTATAAATAATTAAAATTCGCGCAATCCATTAAAGGAATGAATGTCAAAAGTTTCTGAATCCTTTGGAGAAACTTGATAAAACGCACTTAATTGACGAATTTTTCTTTGAAGTTCCTGACAATCCGGTAAAGTTGCTTTTAAAAATGTATCCTCTGGCATTTTGAGAACCAAGGTATCATATAAATCTTCAATTTCATCTTGAACTATTTGCAATGTCAAACTAACATTGTCATAAATTTCTTGTTTGATTTTTGAAAGTTCTTTAATTGAATAAAGATGTTTAATAATAATTTCACTAAAAACTTTTAGAGTTTCGCATAATGTCTCTGGAACAAACCCTTCAGCAAATCTTCTAATTGAAATTTTATCTATATATTCCAGAAAGAATGACCTATCACTACTTCTAATCGTTGCTAACAATAAGTGGTACAAAGTACTTAAGTATGCTTGAAAATCATCAATAGACATAATCTTATATGGATTAAATTTTTGATTTGGATTTTCAATTAAAATGATTTTATTTATTTTATTAAGAATTACATCCATTTCTTCAACCATTTTTTCATATATCATAAAATTTGCCCTTTTTGTAATTCTCTCAACCACAGCCTCGTTTCTTAAATGCCATTCTCTAGAATGTGCTTTCATTTTTTCTAATAAAAAGAGCAATCTTCTTTCTATATGATATCTTGAGGTTGGCTTCCATCCAAGGATTTTTTGTGTATATGATGAATCAATATCAAGAGCCTTATCAATATATTCAATCATCCAAGCTTTTTCAAATGTAGCTTCACTTGATCGTCTAAAAAAATTCATAAGATTATTAACCAATAATGCTGGATAAGCAAGAATTTTAGGGAGATATAGTGGCTTTTTTTGTTCCCCAAAGAAATACCTTGTAGAAAGTTCAAAAATTGTATTATGAGATGTCGAATAGTTAGGACTACAAATATAAATATCGAATTTAGGTAATTCATTATTTTTATTAATAATTTTGCAGATTATCCTACAAATATCCCTAATATGAATGTATGGAACAGCCGATTTCCCAGCTCCTCCAACTATTCTTGAATCAAAGCTCTTTGCAAGCCATCTTTGTAAGAATTTATAAAGTGGAGCGAATTCACACCAATCGCTAAAAACGGCTGCAAATCTAATAACAGTGCAAGGGAAATATTCGGAATATTGCATCAATAATTTTTCACCAATTTTCTTGCTTCTTGCATAGTGATAATTTGCATCAAGAGCTGATTTTTCTGTTACAAATTCTCCTTTATTCGGGAAATTACAAGCGGCAATCGAACTAGCAAAAATAAATCTTTTTATCCCGAGAACTTTCGCAAAATCGAGTAAATTTTTTGTACCATTAACATTAACGCTGTCATATTCAGGATTGTCCTTATAAGTAAAATCATAATATGCGGCTAAATGAATTATATAATCAGCTCCACCTTGGTTTTTAATATAATCCATCGCAGTTTTTAAAGAAATCTTATTAGTAATATCGCATTGTATCCAGTGCAAATTTGAATGATAAGAGATATTGGTTTCATTAATTGCACGCCTAGCAATTGCATAAATTATAAAATCTTCTCTCATCATTTCGATTAAATAACTACCAATAAAACCACTTGCACCAGTCAATATAATTGATTCCAGCTTTTTCATATTCTAGTTCCTAAATTGAAACTAACTTCTGAATATTTCTTATATAAATAGAAAACTATTAAACTCATAAGAAAATCAACTAATCCCGATACAAATATTAACCAATTTGAGCTTCCAAGAATAAAATAGAGGAATAGAAATATAGTAGCAAATAATTTTACTATAATTGTAAAAACAACCAAGCTATCAAATCTTTTGAGGTCATAAGCAGGCATTAAATATCCAAAAGCCATAACGATATGAAATACTCCACCCTGAATCTGAAAAAAGTGCTCTTGCGATGGATAGAATCCGAAAAGCACTTGGATTGAGTTTGTTGCAAAAATTAAACCTAAACCAACTAAAAAAGAGTGAATTGAAATAGCAATGAGAAATAATCTTAATAATTTGTCATAATTCAGTTTCATTATTTCCTCCAAATTTTTATTAAAATTAGGAAAATATTAAAAATTTATAAACTAAAAATGAGGAAAATAAATAATTCATCATTATTAGCTTATTTCAGAAATTATGGGCACATTACAAATGCTCGTATATTTTATCACAATACTAGACTAATGAGTGCTTGCTTTATTTTGAATTGATTAATAACCACCCCGATTTTTTGCTTGGCAAAAAATCACCCCTCCTTGCTAAGGAGGGGATTTTTCGATTTCTTTTTTTTTCTAAATCTTCTCCAATTAAGGAGGGGATTTAAAATCACTACCACTCTTTTTTCTTCATCCCCTCCTTAGCAAGGAGGGGTGCCATTTAGGGCGGGGTGGTCTTATTTCTTTTTCTTCTTTTTATCAGCTTTTTTAGCTGATTTATTTGCTTTCTTGGCAATGCCTTCTCTTATAGCTGCTCTAGCTGCTGCTAATCTTGCAATTGGTACTCTAAATGGTGAGCAAGAAACATAATTCAAACCAATTCTGTGGCAGAATTCAACTGATGATGGTTCGCCACCATGTTCTCCGCAAATACCGATTTTTAAATGCTTTTTAGTTGCTCTGCCGTGTTTTACAGCATGTTCCATAAGGAATCCAACGCCTTCTTGATCAATTGCTTCAAAAGGATCTCTGTCGTAAATTTCTTCAGCAACGTAAGTTGGTAAGAATCTACCAGAATCATCACGGCTTAAGCCCATTGTAGTCTGAGTTAAGTCATTTGTTCCAAATGAGAAGAATTCTGCTACTTCAGCAATAGCACCGGCTGTTATAGCACCTCTTGGTACTTCAATCATTGTTCCAACCATATATTCAAAAGTTGTTCCGTTTTCTTCCATTACTTCTGCAGCAACTCTTCTTACGATTAGTTCCTGTAGTTTCAATTCTTTAACTTTACCAACTAATGGAATCATAATTTCTGGTAATACTGGAATACCTGATTTAATTACGTTTACAGTTGCTTCAAAGATTGCTCTTGCTTGCATTTCTGTGATTTCTGGATAAAGAATACCTAAACGGCAACCACGGAAACCAAGCATAGGATTGAATTCGTGCAATGCTTCTACTCTTTCTTTAACAATTTTAGCATCAATTTTCATAGCTTTTGCTAATTCTTTTTGACCTGCTTCATCGTGTGGTAAGAATTCATGCAATGGAGGATCGATTGTTCTGATTGTAACAGGGCGACCATTCATAGCAATAAAGATTCCTTCAAAATCTTTTCTTTGTAATGGTAATAATTTTGCCAAAGCTAATTTACGATTTTCAACTTTATCTGCTAAAATCATTTCTCTCATTGGACCAATTTTGCCATCACCAAAGAACATATGTTCAGTTCTGCAAAGTCCGATACCTTCTGCTCCAAAAGCAACAGCATTAGCTGATTGATCTGGTTGGTCGGCATTGGTTCTTACGTTCATAGTTCTGTATTTGTCTGCCCAATCCATAATTTGTTTGTAAATCTGGAATGTTGGGGCATCTTCTTCTTTCATAGTTTTGTCAATCAAAACTTGAATTACTTCTGATGGTTTTGTAGGAATTTTACCTGCAATAACTTCACCGGTTGAACCATCGATAGAAATGAAATCGCCTTCTTTGATTACGTCTTTTTTGCCTTCAACTCTCATTGTTCTCAATTTGTAATCGATTTGGAGGTTTCCGCAGCCTGCTACGCAAACTTTACCCATCTGACGAGCAACAAGTGCTGCGTGAGAAGTCATACCGCCACGAGCTGTTAAGATACCTTCAGAGGCATTCATACCAGCAATATCTTCTGGAGATGTTTCAATTCTGACTAAAATTACTGGGTCGCCTGATTTTGCTAATTCAACTGCATCTTCAGCATTGAATACAACTTTACCACAAGCTGCGCCAGGACCTGCATTCAAACCTTTAGCCAATAATTTTCCACTTTTCAATAATTTTGCTTTTTCAACATTATCAAAAATTGGTCTTAATAATTGGTTCAACTGATCTGGATCGATTCTCATCAAAGCTTCTTTTGGTTTGATTAAGCCTTCTTTAACCATATCATAAGCAATTTTTAGAGCAGCAAATGCTGTTCTTTTACCATTACGGCATTGTAACATATAAAGTTTACCTTTTTGGATTGTAAACTCAATATCTTGCATATCGCGATAATGTTTTTCTAAAATCTGACGAATATCCATTAATTGATTGAAAGATTTTTCATCAATTGCTTTTAATTGGTCAATTGGATAAGGAGTACGAATACCAGCTACAACGTCTTCGCCTTGTGCATTCATTAAGAATTCACCATAGAAGTAATTTTCGCCAGTTGCAGCATCTCTAGTAAATGCAACGCCAGTTCCTGATTCTTCACCTAAGTTACCATAAACCATTGATTGAACGTTTACAGCTGTTCCCCAAGCGTCAGGAATACCATTTAATTTTCTGTAAATGTTTGCTCTTTCGTTGTTCCAAGATCCAAATACTGCGCCGATTGCACCCCAGAGTTGTTCTTCTGGATTTTCAGGGAAATCAGTACCTGTATGAACGTGGATAGCTGCTTTGAATTCAGCAACTAATTCAATTAAATCTTCAACAGTTAATTCAACATCTGATTTAACTTTTTTGTCGTGTTTTTTCTTTTCTAAGATTTCTTCGAATGGATCGATATCATCTTTTCCAACTGGTTTTAAACCTAAAACAACGTCGCCATACATTTGAACAAAACGACGATAAGAATCATAAGCAAATCTTGCATTGCCAGATTGTTTGATTAATCCTTCTACAGTTTTATCATTTAAACCTAAGTTCAAAACTGTATCCATCATACCTGGCATAGAAGCCCTTGCTCCTGAACGAACAGAAACTAATAAAGGATTTTTTTCATCGCCAAATTTTGCACCCATTGCTTTTTCAACTTTACCTAAAGCTTCTTTTACCTGAGTAAAAAGAACTTTTGGATAAGTTTTATCATTATCATAAAAATAAGTACATAATTCAGTTGAAATTGTAAAACCTGATGGAACAGGCAATCCAATATTTGTCATTTCTGCAAGGTTAGCACCTTTTCCGCCTAAAAGATTTTTCATATCAGCATTTCCGTCGGATTTTCCATCCCCAAAGAAATACACATATTTCACATCATTGTTCTTTTTTGCTTTAGCCATTTTAACTCCTAAAATTTATAAATTTCACCATTTCTATTTCAAATAATTTATACGTTTTTTAAAAAACGTACTTTTTCCAATTACAAAGTTATATAGTGATAATTTAAACAGCAAGGA
>CAIWET010000600.1 GCA_903911805.1 uncultured Ignavibacteria bacterium
CTAATTCGATTGTATTCTCTGTTTTTCCACGTTTGCATATCAATAGTGAATCTTCGGTATCGACAACTATTAGATTATCAACATCAACTAGACCAATTATTCGTGTATTAGATTCAACATAGCACCCTGTAGAATTAATAGAAACAACTTCTCCTTCTAGATAATTATTTCTGGCATCTTTCATTGATAGTCTGAATAGCTCGTCCCAGGTGCCCAAATCACTCCAATTGAATGAAGATTTGATAACAATTACATTGTCAGTCTTTTCCAAAATAGCATAATCCATAGATTTATGATCAATTTGGCGATAAACTAATTCTAGAGTTTCCTGATAATCATCTTTTCCGATATGTTCTTCAAGAAAATCAAATTGCATAGAGTGGTCAGGTAAGAATTTTCTAAAGGCATTCCAAAAAGTTTTAGAAGTCATTGTAAAAATACCACTATTCCAGAGAAAATCTCCAGAATGAATAAATCTTAAAGCTGTTTCAATGTCTGGTTTTTCTGCAAATGCTGTGCAGCAGCGAGCACCATCATTATAAAAATCAGCTAAATCTTCTTCATTTTCATCAAATTGTATGTAGCCAAACCCAGTTTCTGGTCTTGTTGGGGAAATACCAATAGTGACAATGTTTTCGCTAAATGAAGCAACTTTTTGAGCATTTTCGAGAGAAATATGGAATTCTCTTACATTGTTTATAATATGATCAGCCGGGAAAGCAGAAATAATAGTATACTCATCTATTTGCGGAGCAATAATTTTCATTGCCAATGCAAGGCAAGGCGCAGTATTTCTTCCAAATGGTTCTAAAATGATATTACCCTGTGGCAACATTGGGAGTTGATCCAAAACTGTTTCACCGTGATTTTTATTTGTTACAACAAAGATTTCTTCTGGTGAAAATAAAGGCATTAATCTTGCAAAAGAGTTTTGTATTAATGTGCCGTCACCCAAAAGGTGAATAAACTGTTTTGGAGATTTTTCTTTAGACCTAGGCCAAAATCTTGGACCAACGCCTCCAGCCATAATAATAGCAACTTTTTCAAGTTTATTTGTCATTTTACTTGTATCCAAAATATAATTTATAACCTGGTTGGACTTCAATATTACTGATGTTTCCAAAATAGGATTCTTTTAGCATAATCCATACTTCAGTATCAGTATAACAAGCTCCACCTTGTGTATTTAAAAGAGCATTAAGATTTGAAATCACAGATTGTACAGGAGAAACTCTATCGTCATTTAAAATTCTTTCGAAAACTACAATCTTTCCACCTGGAGCTAAAGCTTTATAAATTTTTTGAAATAATTTTACATTATCCCAAAAAGGGAAAAAGTTTATAATATTGCCGAGAAAAACCATATCATATCCGTTGCCAATATCATTAGTCATAAAATCAGCTTCAATAAATTTAAATCGCTCAATATCTATATGTTTAGACATATATTTTTTTGTAAGTGGAATAACCTGCGGATAGTCCAAAAGCATAATTCTTAAATGAGGGTTTTCTTTAAGCATTTCAACTGAGTAATATCCAGCTCCACTGCCAAGATCTAAAACTGAATTGTGGTTGTCTAATCCTAATAGTTTAATTACATTTGGTGCTAGTGATGAGGAAGTTAATTCAGAAAATTCAAGGTAAGCGTCAACTTTATCTTCATCCCAAGATGCGTTACCTGTATTTTTTCCAGTTGCTATTGTTTCTGTTAAATTAGACCAAGAATCCCACAAATAGTTTGCATAACTATCGCTACCAATATAATTTCCACTAGAATTCACTAAATATCTTAAACCAACTTTTGTATTGGTGTAGTATTCTTCCTCTTTATGGAGTAAATTAATGGAAACCAATGCATTAAGCAATCTTTCTATTGGGTCGGCTTTTGTTTTTGTTATAATAGAAATTTCTTCTGCTGTTTTCTTCTCTTTTCCAATTGTTGAAAAGATCTTAAACTCTCCAGCAGTGATTAATAATCTGCTTTTTTGAAATGCGAATACTAAGTCCAGGATTGGATTATAATTAGAATCGTCTTCGGCGTATAATGGATCATAATTAACCATTTTATTGTTCCGTTCAATAATTTGACTTTCAAAAAGTAAAATTACTAAATTTTTACTAATTATTCCAATTGATTTTTAATTTCTTTCACAATTATTTTTATTGAAGTGTTTTTTACTAAACTTGAAGCATCTTCTGTAGCGTCTGCTGAACTATAATCAGGGGTAATTGTAACCCTGTTTTGGAACTTTTTAAAAGTTTTTAAAATATCATTTATTTGAGAAATTCTTGAATCAACTAAAGTTTTAATTTCTGATTCTGAAGGCTCAATAATTGTTTTTTTTGTTTCTGTTTCAGCAACGGTTTTCTTTCCCTTTTTTGATGATTTTTTTGTTGATTCAGTTTTAATCAATTTAGCATATACATCGTGTGAATTTACTGAAATCTCGAATTTAACATTTCTATTAAAAGTCATAATTTCTTCAAGTTTTTGGATTCCAGTTTTTGAGTCAGAGTTGATTGTAGCATTTTTTTCTGGGAAAGCTGTATATTGGTAAACAACTGTTCCCAAAGTTAATTTTTTTACTTTAAGATCTAAACTTTGCTCTTTAAATTTATCTGAATCATCAACCTTGAAAGTCGATGTAGTTTTAATTAAATCAAAATTAGTAAAAGTTGCATCAACAGTTTCTCCAGCTGAAAAAACTTGACTGAAAGAGCCATCTAAAGAATTACTTTTAATTTTAAATTTTGTACCTGATGAAGTTTTAAATTCAATTTGTGCTTCGGTTGGTTTGCCGGTATATTCGTCTATTACTTTACCTTTAACAATTACTTGAACAGCTAAGCCTGAAATGCTTGCAAAAACGAATATTAATGCAAAAAGCGTAATTAATTTTAAAACTTTCATTTATTCCTCTAATATTTTTTTCAAATTATAATTAACTATGGACGTTTAATAAAATGATTATTTTGAAAGGATTGTTTTGAAAATTGGTATAATTGGATTCGGTTATTTAGGAAATACTCTTGCAGAATGGCATTATTCACAAGATCAACTGGATTATTTGGTTATCAGAAATAATAATAATAATGAAATTGCTAAATCTCATTTTATAAATAATGTAAATTTATATTCAAAAATTAATCAAATAAATTTCTTTGCCGATATTAATATTTTGGCTGTTAAAGATTCTGAAATTGAAACCGTTGTAAATGAAATTCTTCAATCGAATATTGATTTGTCTGGCAAAATATTTTTGCATTGTTCTGGTGTATTAGGTAAAGATTGTCTGTTTAAGCTAAAAGAAAAAGGGGCAGTGATTGCCGCAGCTCATCCTTATCAAACATTTTGGAGTAAAAATCCTGATTGCTTGAATAATGTTTCTTGGCTAGTTGATGTTGATTCAAATAAAATTGATGTTTTCGATTGGATAATGTCAACGGGTGGTAAAATATTTGAGTTGAAAGATTCGAATGGAAATGAAATAAACAGAATTGGATATCATTTGTCAGCTGTGATATCTTCGAATTATATGAATTTGATTTTTTATTTATCTAAACAAATCGCAAAAGATTCTGGAATAAATCCTGAAGATTTCATCCCTGAAATTGCTCGCACAACATTAGAAAATAATATTAATAACCTTTCGGGCGATAACGAATTTCCTTTGACTGGTCCTGTCGCCAGAGGAGATTTGAACTCAATCAAAATGCACATTGATTTTCTCAAAAATGAAAATCATTTATTGAATTCATATATTTATCTATCATTAGCAACATTAGAAATTGCAAGAAAAACTGAAATTTTATCTGATTTGAATTATACTGAAATTAAAGAATTTTTATTGAATTCCATATTTTAAAATTTTTATTAAGAAATTTATTGATTTTTAAGTCCTTACTAAACTCATTTTCCTTTTGATGTGTCTTTATTGAATGTTTGTATAAAGGAGGAATTATGAAAAAAATATTTATTTTTTGTGCTTTGCTTTGTTGTTTTTCTGGGTTCGATATTTTCGCTAAAAATAATTTGTTCAATATCTTGCCAAAGCCTCAAGAAGCTTATTACAAATCAAGTACTAATTCCAAGCTTAAATTCAATAAAGGAATAACTGTTTTTATCAAGTCAGATTCATTAAAAAATGCAGCACTTTATCTGAATGAACTCCTTTTAGAACAAAAAATTCCAAATTTGACATATAAAATCGTAAATAATTTCGATTTAAATGGTAAGGGCATTTTTTTGGGAATTGCTGACAATGAACTTAACGACTTCGTAAATAATCAAAATTTTCAAAAAATAAAAATCAATGAATCAAATCCTGGCAAAGAGGGATATCTGATTGACATAAATCAAGATATATATATAATAAATGCTTGTGATAAAGAAGGATTGACCTTCGCAATTTCAACATTCAAACAGTTGTTTGAAACTGTCGATAATGGTAGCGGTTTTGATAATTATATCCAAAATGCAAGGATTATTGATGTACCAGATTTATCTGTTCGCTGGTTATATTATCCAATGAACTTCTTAGTTGATGCAAATTCAACAACTGCTAAAAAATTATTTAAAAATTGTAGCGACCTTAAATTTAATGGTGTATTGATTTCAGATTATAAATTTGATTTTTGCTCCGAAATGCCAAAGAAATATTTCGACTCAATTGCATCAGTTAGAAAATTTACGGAATTTTATAATTTCAAAATCGCTCAAGGATGTATGAATTGGGGATATTCTAATAGTGCATTATATTTTAATACAAATTTTGCTGAGGGATTACCAGTTTTAAATCAAAAATTTATTGTCGAATCCGATAGCGTAAGATTAATTCCATCAGCCAAAGTAACACTCCCAAATGGAGGTTTCGAAAATTATTCTGGTAATAATCCTTCAGGATATTCATTTATTGATAGGCCAGGTCAAACAAGCTTTATTGATACAGATGTTAAACACTCCGGAAATGCAAGTTTGAGATTTGAAAAAATTTACGAGGCAGATCCAGCAAATGCCACAGCAAGAATTTGCGCAAGAATAATTGCTGATAAATTCAAAATGTATCACATTTCAGGTTGGATAAAAACTGATAATTTCACTCCAACAAATTCTCTTGGGATTAATGTTCTTAGCCAAACAACTAAACGTAGTTACCAATTCGCAAATATAAATGTTCCATCTACTACTAACGGATGGCAACGAGTAGATGTGAATTTCAATTCATTAGATGCAGATACCTTATTAGTTTATTGGGCAATTCGTGGATGCAAAACCGGAACAATCTGGTGGGACGACATTAACGTTGAAGAATATTATTTTACAAATATGATTAGGCGAAACACAGCACCAGCTTCAATTGTAAATAAAAGTGGTGGTGGAATTGGACTAATCGAAAATGTTGATTGCGATTCGCTTTATGACTCCAAAACAGGAAAAGTAAACGGCTATGGTGGTGATTTTGATATTTTTCATCAGGCACCAAAATTCAAAATCAGACCAACTTCCTCAAAAGTTAGAAATGGCGATACTTTGTTGATTTCCTATCATAACGCGATTACAGTTTATGACGGACAAGTAATGGCTTCACCCAATGAACCAGATTTGAAAACTCAGATAGAAAATCAATTTAAGCTTGTAAATAATGCACTTAAACCCGATTCATATTTTATGAGTGACGACGAAATTAGAGTTTTAAATTGGGAAACAATGGAAAAATTTAAATATGAATCTCCCGCTGAAATTTTAGCAAAAAATGCTAATTGGGGTTACGACATGATAAGAAAATACAACCCAAAAGCTAAGATTTTTGATTGGTCTGATATGTTCGACGAACTACACAATGCTGTAAAAGGTCCATATTATCTTGTAAATGGAGATATGACTGGTTCAGCCGACTTACTAAATAAAGATATTACAATAGCTAATTGGAATACAGGAAGTAATTTTACAACAGCTCCAAAAAGCTTAAAATTCTTTGAGGACAAAGGATTTAAGCAAATTGCGGCTCCATTTTACGATTCAGACCAGAATCATATAAGAAAATGGAAAGAAGTTGGTCGTGATTTTAAAGGATTTTTAGGAATGATGTACACAACTTGGGCAAGGAATTTCAATTATATTACTCACTTTGCAGAGTATTCCTGGAACCATCCACCTTATTTATCGCACACACCTTTGATGAGTGATACAATTCCAGATAATATTTCGTTTAAAATTGATGCACTTAATGACAAATGGGATACTGGAAGCTTAGTAAAAGGAATTAAACTTTTTTACAAATTCAGCAATCAAAACAAATTCGATAGCTTAACTTTTGCAGGAAATATAATTGATTCCACAATTACTTTCAATTTAAAAAAACAAAGTGATTATTTGGAATACTTCATAATTGGCTTAGATTCTCGAGGATGGAGCAAACGCCTTCCAATTGACAATCAGAACTATTATAAAGCAGGAAAAAGCATAAATTCAGTTAATGAAATCAATTCTATTTTTTCAATTTCCCCCAACCCAGCAAGTGATTATATTGAAATTTCTTTGTCCCCCGCTGGCGGGTGCAGGGGGTGGACTCTTTCTTCTGACGTCATTCCTGCGAAAGCAGGAATCTACGTTGAAATTTTCAACATCTTTGGAGAATTGCAAGAACTACCCCGCCCTTCGGGCACCCCTTCTAAAGAAGGGGAAGTAAGATTAGACATTTCTAATCTTGCTTCTGGCGTATATTTTATTAAGATTGGAGATAGATTTGAAAAGTTTGTAAAATTTTAGTGGAAATAAAATGAAAAAGATTATATTTCTTGTATTTGTATTAATCTCAATTAATAATTTGTTAAGTCAGCCATTCGAAGAATGGGAATTGATTTACGATGGTACATATGCTTCTGAGTTCAAAACCAATATTTCTCCTAAACAGTTAAGGGTGTTTGACAATAAGCATTTTGGGTTTATCGAGGGATCTAGAAGTTATGGAGGCTTTACGAAGAGCTTAATATTATCAGACAACAACTTTAAAAGCCAATTTAAAGCATTAAAATTCAAATATCCTGATTCTGTATGGGTAATAATTCAAGATTGGAATTATGTCAACGAAAAAGTTATATATGCTTTAGCTGATAGTTGTAAAATTAGAGATTTCGATGGGATAAATACTTTCTATTATTATAAAGCATTTATTTTGAAATCAGAGGATGGTGGGAAAAGCTGGAGTAATATTCCAATTAATGAAAAATGGCGTACACATCCATCAAATGCTGTTTCAATGATCGATTCAAAAAATGGGGTTATTGTTCAATTCCCAAATCAGGAAGATCCGACAGAGAAAACAGATCTAATGTGGATTACAAATGATGAATGGATAACTAAAACTCAGATTGCTTTAAATTCGAAAATGCTCGCTATTACTAACTTAAAGTATTCTGCAAAATCCTTTATTACTGCTAGAAACCTTACAAATGATTTATTCTATTCAAAGGATAATGGAACAAGCTGGGAAGTTAATCCTATTCCTAAAGATTTAATTCTCAATAACATAAATTACCTCAATTTTTATATTTTAAATGAAAATACTATATACTTTGTTTCCAATAACAACTCACAAATAGATGGTTATAACCGTTCAATTATTGCAAAATCGTCAAATAGCGGAAAAACTTGGGATAAGATTTATGATAATACAGGTGATTCAAGCATTGTTAATCTTTCATTTTTTAATGACAGTTCCTTTTATTCTCATGGAACCAAAATAAAATATACAACAGATAATGGCAAAAGTTGGGAAGATAAATCAAAGGATTATGTAAATAATTTTGATACACCTGTTTATTCATTTAATATTTTGCCTGATAGTAGCAAAATTGCATTAACTTATCTAAAAATTTATTCTACCAAGTTAAAATCGCTGTATGTTATTAGTTTTCCAATTAATGAATTTTCAATCTCCCCAAATCCTGCAAATGATTATATTTTGATAAATGTAGGGGCAATTCATGAATTGCCCCTACCAGAACAAATCGAGATTTTTAATATCTTTGGAGAAAAAGTAGAACAGACATTCTTGTCTGTTCAAGATGGTCAGACAGGAATGTCTGACCCACTAAAGATTGATATTTCTAATCTTGCTTCTGGCGTATATTTCATTAAGGTTGGTGATAAAATTGAGAAGTTTGTGAAATTATAATTCAATTTGAATGTCATTAAATGGGATTTATTTTTTTAAAAATAAAACATTAATTTTGATTTTTTGAAGTATTTCAAGAAAATATGGTCATTGATATAATTATTGGGAAAAATATGAAATATTTATCTATTTCTTTGTTTATCATTTTACAAATTTCAATTACGCCACTAATAGCTGATTGGGAGCCTTCTTGGAATAGCATGGACTCAACTAATTATTACTTTAATTCTTTTACTGTTAAAGAGAATTTAATTTTTGGAGGATCTGATTATAATCAAGGTGTATATGTTTCTTCAAATAATGGATATAATTGGGTGAAAAAGATAAATGGTTTAACAAATCAAAAAGTATTTTCTCTTAGTTCTAAAAATGATTTGATAGTTGCAGGTACTTTGGGAAATGGAGTTTTTGTTTCCACAGATAATGGTGAGAATTGGCAGGGACGAAATAATGGTCTTGGCAATAATGGAGCTGATATTTTTGTTATGAGCATTTTTACTCAAAACAATTTTATAATTGCAGGTACAGATCAGGATGGAGTCTACATATCATCTGATAATGGATTGAACTGGAACCAAAGAAATAATGGAATTTTTGAAATGTATATTCATTCTAGTGTGATTTATGGCAATTCATTTTTTGTTAGTTCATTTGCTTATTCCTCTAATGAAGGTTATTTGTATCTTTCTAAAGATTTTGGTCTATCTTGGACAAAAATTAATACAGGATTTCACACTGGTGCTATTCAAACTTTGAAGGTAAAAGGTGATAGAATTTATGCAGGAACAAATCAAGCCGGTTTATTGATTAGTGACGATGGGGGAAATACCTGGAACCAATCTAATAATGGCTTAACAAATAATAATATTTTTTCAATCACTTTTAAAAAGGACTTGATCTTTGTCGGTACAACTTCAGGAATATTTGTTTCATCAAATAACGGCTCAAACTGGGTTGGGAAGAATAAAGGATTAGATGACAGCACTTTTGCATTTATAATTGCGAATGATAATGCTGTTGTTTTAAATAATTTCAAATCAAAAAAAGTATATCTTTCTATAAATAACGGCGATCAATGGATAAGTAGCAATGATAATCTCAAAGGAAGAATGAAGCAATTCTGGTGGCATCAGTGCAATTTATCAGCAATAGACAGCCTTGTTTTTGCTGTTACCAAAGATCCGAATTTATATGTTTCAACTGACCATGGAGATAATTGGAACTTGAAGTTGAAACTAAATTATGAGTATTCTTTTGTGTGGTCAGATTTTGTTAGAAATGGTAAATATATTTATCATACTTTAGGTACTGATGGTTGGGGTTATACTTCAGATGAGGGACAAACCTGGATGGGTGATGTTCTTCCTCAATGTAATAATACTGTTATTTTCCCTAAAGATAATTATTTGTTTATGGGGACAACTGATTGCAAAATGATGCGATCGAGCGATAATGGCAAAAGCTGGGAAGCAAAAACTAATGGATTTGTTGGATTTGAAATAATGAATATGCATATTGCCGGGAATATGATAATTGTTGGAAATAAAGGATATAATAGCGGTGGAGAATTTGCTTTCTCTTATGATAATGGAGAAAACTGGATACAGAAATATCATATAGGTAATACTGACGGAATTGGTTTTATTAAATCCATTGGTAATAGAATATTTGCTCATAGTATTGATGGAATAATTATGAGTACAGATGGGGGCGACTCATGGACTCAAAAACAAAAAGGAATTCCTGATTCTGCTTTTACATCAATGATTGTAGTTGGAAATAAGCTTTTTGTAAGCTCCTTGCGTTCAGGAGTTTATATGTCTATTGACTATGGCGAATCATGGCTTCCTGTAAATCAAGGATTGCCAAGTCTCGATACCCGATATTTAACTATTGGAGATAAGTATATTTTTGTGGTATCAGAGACTAATGGAATTTACCGCAGAAAAATTCCTGATTTCGTGATAAGTGATATTTCTGATAATTCAAATAGCTCAAATTCAATCATCTCTCCCAATCCTGCAAGTGATTATATAACAATACAGAATGTCATTTCGAACGAAGTGAGAAATCCAGGGATTGAGATTTTCAACATCTTTGGAGAAAAAGTAGAACAGACATTCTTGTCTGTTCAAGATGGTCAGACAGGAATGTCTGACCCACTAAAGATAGATATTTCCAATCTTGCTCCTGGAGTGTATTTCATCAAAATTGGTGGTAAATTTGAGAAGTTTATTAAATGGTAACACATTCATCCTTGAATGTGCAAATTAGCTCTGTAGTAATTGTGCTTTACTCAAGAAATTGGTAGGAAGTTTAAAAAATATGAAAATAATTATACTAATTTTAATTCTAAGCTTTAGCTTAGCAAAAAGTCAAACAGTGCTTTTCAAAGAGGATTTTGAAGATAATCTTTTTGATAGCAGAGGTTGGTATGATGCTCCAAAAGGAACAATCACCAATTCAGAACATAATATTGGTAGCAATTATTGCTTTGAATGTAAATTCAAACAAAATGGAAAAACTTGCTCAGCTGGTACTCCAGGTAGACATCTTTTTGCAGAAAGTAATGAAGTATATTTAAGTTACTATGTTAAATATAGCTCTAATTGGCAAGGTTCAAATAAACCATATCATCCTCACGAATTTCATTTTGTAACTAATGCTGATGACAAATATATTGGACCATCAATTACTCATTTAACCTTATATATCGAGCAAAATGAAGGTAGGCCCTTATTGGCACTTCAAGATAGCAAGAATGTTGACACAAATTGCATTTTACAAAATAATGATAAATTTATCGGTTGTAATGGAGATTTTAATAAATATCAATTTTCTGAAAACCGTTCTGTAGCTTCTTGCAATGGTTTAATTGGAGGATTGGATAGACGCGATTGCTTCTACTATGGTTCTGGATATTATTATAGTTCAAGAGCTTGGGCTGCTGATTCCATCTACTTTAGAGAACAAACTGGAAAATATTATAAAAGTGATTGGCATCACGTTGAGGCATATTTTAAGATGAACAATATTACAAATGGGAAGGGTATTCCTGATGGGCAAATTCGATATTGGTATGATTCAGAATTATTGATTTCTTATGATAATATATTATTTAGAACTGCACAATTCCCAGATATGAAATTCAATCAATTCTTGATTGCTCCTTATATCGGAGATGGTTCTCCAATTGAACAAACAATGTGGATTGATGATTTAACCGTTGCAACTTCGCGATTATCTACAGATGTTTTAGAAGAAAATATAAATGGATTAATTCTTTCTCCAAATCCAGCAGGGGATTTTATAGAAATAAATGTAGGGGCACGGCATGCCGTGCCCCTACCAGAACAATTAGAAATTTTTAATATCTTTGGAGAAAAGGAGTCCACCTCCGTCAACTTCGTTGACACCTCCGCCAGCGGAGGACATTTAAGAATTGATATTTCCAATCTTGCTCCAGGAGTATATTTCATCAAAATTGGTGATAAATTTGAGAAATTTGTAAAATGGTAGCACATTCATCCCTGAATGTGCAAATTAGCAATGCAGTAAAATATGGAATAATATTCAATTAAAGATGGAGCCCACCTATTAGGTTGACCCCATCAGAAGTTTCCTTCGATACGATGCTACGCATCACTCAGGAAACGAATCGAAAACAGGTTACTGGGGTAGATCAAAACTTGTATCGTGTTGCCCAAAAAATTGGTGATAAATTTGAGAAATTTGTGAAGATGTAAGTGAATTGATTCATCCGATGATTTGGAGTCATCGGATGAATCAAAAAATCTTCTGAATGAGCCAGTAGATTATTCATCCAAGTTCAGTATTTACAGAGTTTTATCAGTAATTCCGGGCTCGTTCCGGCATCAAAATCAATACTATAAAAATCATACTAATAAATTGTTGCTCCTCCAGAGTTTTAATCATATCATTCAATTATTAATATTGATTTTCATACATTTCTTTAATGAATTTTTATATTTTACAAAATATATTCCATTTGGGTTTCCTGATAAATCTATGTGATTTATTTTGTTATTTAAAAAAGATTTGAAAATAATATTTCCTTCAATATTGTATATAAATACTTGATTTTTATCAGAATCAATAAGATCATTTATTTCAATTTTTAAACAATCATTAAAAGGACTTTCTATTATTTTAATCTGAGAATCATCTAAAGTATTAGTAATTTCAGCTATATCACTTATTAGGCCAATTGGAACTTTATATTTTACTATGGATCCATCATATAAAAGAAAAAATAGATTATTCTTATCAATTATAAATTTGCTAGTATCATTAATCATTGAAAATATTTCTGGTTCAATTTTTATAGAATCTAACATATCTGTTTCAAAATTGAGAATTTTTAAAATATTATTACTGCTTTTATACAGGAATAGTCTTTTTGAGATATCAAAAAAATCAAAATTGACAGGAAGATTATATTTTATATTATCATAATTTAATGATTTACTTGTTGTTTTATTTGTGTTAAAATTATAATAAGTCAAATTGGAGTTCTTTTTTAATAAAAATGTAGTATTATCAATAAATCCTAATTTATCCATAAGTTGCATATCAAAAAATATATTTAAATTATTGTCACTAAATAAATCTCTGAATGTATGCAAAAAAAAAGATGGATCATATTCTAAATAATAAAATACTGGGAATTTATCATTCATAATAACAAAAACAGAAGGTAATCCTAGAAGATTTTTATTAGTTAGAAGATCTATAATATCTGAAGTCGCATATTTCATATCTCTAGTTAATGCAAAATATTGATTATCAAATTTATAGACATTTAAATAAGGAACATTTGAAGAATTAAATGGATAATTACTGCCATCTTTTGGATTGATCAATTTGAAATTTCCTTTATTGTTATCGCCTATTTGAGCAAAATTTGGATTAATCAATTTAAAATAATTATACTGATTTTGCAAAGTTACTTTCTCATATGTTTTATTAATATAATAACAGGAATTGTTCCCTTCTGCGATTAAATAATCAGGATCATTATCATTAGAGAAATTAGTATAACTAGAATATGGAAATTCAGAAACAATTTGCTGACTCGGAAAATCATTTAGAAATATTCTATTGTTTTCAATTGTGTAATATTTACTCGAAGTATTCAAATCAAAGTAATATTTTTTAGATTTTGGCAGCATACTTGATTCTTTTTTTGTAGGATCTAAAATATCAAACTTATAAACATAATTGCTGTCGGTAGCAATTAAATATTTTGAATCTTTTGAAAAACTCAAATAATTCAGATTCAATTGATCTGTATTTATTTCTGTCAATAATTTATCATTTTTAATATCAAGAATACTTATACCATATTTTTTTGTTGTATTATTATAGCTTGAATATGCATAATAACTAATATTATCTGAAATTGCAATACCTAAAATTTTATCATCAAAAGTAATATCCCTAATTTTATTTAAAGTCTCATCAATCGACATTAGCTGAAGGACATTATTCCCATAATTTATTAAACAATACTTATCATCACTGCTGAACCACTCAATATAAGAATCTGTCATAGAGTTATAATTGAAAATTAGCTTTTTGTCGATATTCCTGAAGAGGTAATATTCGTGTTGGAATTTTTCATAATTCTCATAGGTAATAAATAAATATTTACCTGAGGTGGAAAATCTGTACCCTCTAAGATTATTATAACTAAATTGATTATAATTAATAATATTGGTATTAACAGTATTTTTAGTTAATAAAGTCAGATTTTGATTAAAGTTAGAATAACCTAAAAAATAAGCATTTTTGGAATCAGGATCATAAGCATAATCAAGAACACTTTTTAAGTAGTATTTATTTCCTGTAAAGATTGGATGGCGTTTTAAAGTATCAAATAAAAATACTTCATTTTTTGAATTAGTTAATCCCAGTATATTATCTCCAGCAAATTTAATTGATTTCACATCATTCATTCCCTGAATCGCCCATTCATAAGCAAATAAATTAAAACTAAATAAAAATAAAATAGTAATTAGCATTAAACTGATTTTACTTTTCATAATCAAATCCTAAAAAATATAACAACTTTATATATGACA
>CAIWET010000601.1 GCA_903911805.1 uncultured Ignavibacteria bacterium
AAATCAATAGGCAATAAAACTGCTTCGATATGATTATCTCTAATAATTGCAAGCTTATTTAATTTTTTATCTCTTAACTTGTCAAAATTCAAATTTAATTCTTGACTTAATTTTGCTAAAGGAATAATTTCATCTTTTGAATAAAGTACCATTTTATTTTTTTTCTTTAATTATACAAATACTAACTTAATAACGAAAATTAATTAGATATATTACAAATATGTTATTTTATAGGGGTTTCAATATTAATTTGAACAGTTCTACAGTAAAATCTGCCCTCTGGCATTGTATTGTCAAATAAAATACTTTCTTCTCCAACTCCAATAGTTTGAGCATCTTTGAGTTTCAATCTATTTGAAACAGATTTTGCTCGATTCAAAGATATTTTCCTATTAATTGCTTCAGAACCCATCGCATCAGTAAATCCAATAATTTTTACATTTGAATTATCTTTTACTCTTTGATTAACAAAATCAACAACCTTTTTGTGTTCTTTTCCTAATGTTGATTTACCATAATCAAATAAAATTAAACTATAATATTCAAATTCTTTATCTTCAAGCTTATTAATTCTCTTAGTATCAATTGATAATTGCTCGACTTTTAAGAATTTTGGTTCAGTTACAAATGTTTGACCAACTGAATCTTCAATTGCTAATTTATACGTTATAATTCCACCAATTTTAGGTGAATTAGTGTCTTTTTCATTAATAGGCCAACTAAATGTTTCTGGAAATTTATTAGTTCCAGCTTGATTAATATAAGTTTTCCCTTCCTGCTCAGCAATAAATCTCCATTTTGCTAATCCTACATCAGCGCTAGCCTTAGGATAAAATTTAATAGTTGAACTTGAAATTCTTCTTATAGTATCAACAGAAATAACAGATTCGGTAATAATCCAATCTTTTGTAATAATCTCCACTCTTCTGTTTTCAGGTGCGGCTAATGGATCTTTTTTATTTGATGGTTGTTTTGGAAGATTTCTAGCTTCAATACTCATTCTTTTATGATCAATTCCCCAAACATTTGCAAAATATTCTTTAATAGAATTTGCTCTAGCATATGAAAGATCTTTGTTTTTGATTTCATTTCCAATATCAGCATTGGTGCCAACTAATGATATAGATGTTCCTGGGTTATCTGATAGTCTTTTACCAATTATGTTTAAAACGTGATAATAAGTTTGTAAAATATCTAAACCAGTAATTTTCTTCATTGAAAATTTTTTTGTTTCAGCTGATGAAATTTTATGATACTTAGAAGGTATTTCAAATGAATTTTCTTCAAAAAAGATATAATTAAGTAAAGGTCTCATATTTAAAGAAATAAAATCTTCAATTTTAAGAGAAATATCTTTTTTCTCAACATTATTACTATCTACTTGAGTAGCAGTTATTTCTGCAAATATATTAGGTGAACCAGGAATCTCTGGATTTGGTCCAAACGGTGGAGGTAAAGGAGCTGGTGGTGGTGGTGGTGGTGCTGGTGGTTGCTTATATTTCAATGAAACACCTGCTCTGAATGTATGAACATACCAACTAATTCCACTTACCTGAGGTAAAATCCAAAAGTTGTAAAATATTTCGGGTTCTAATAAATAAGTTCTTTTTTTATTTAATGGTAATGAATAAGTCAATCCCAAGTTAATAGATAATTGTAATGTGTTAATTTCATTAATATTTCCTGAAGATTGATTTCTATATCTTAAACCATTTTCAAAAGTCCCACGATCTGAAGGTTCTTTAATAGTTTCAATATATTCAAAATGATTAGCAATATTAAAACCAATTCCTAATCCACCAAAAACTTTAAAATTCTCTTCAATCTTGTACCCAATCATAGGATTTAAAGCAATTAAATCCAAATTTGTGTTCATCTTATGGGTGAAAACTCCAGAAAATGATTTGCCATCAATTATTAGATTAGTTGATTCATCTTTAGTCAAGTCACCATCGTGGCTATCATATTTCAATCTTAAAGAAATTGTAAAATCCTTATCAAATATATAGTCATAAACTAAACCTAAAGATGGCCCCAATCCATAACCATTAGAATATGATTGACAACAACTTGCAACACCTGGAATTTTATCAAACGTTGCATTATGTATATTAAGTCCATAATCATAAAAAATTCCAAATCTTGGCTTCAACTCATTAGTATCAATTTCAGAAAATAAATAATTTTTTGAAAATAATAAGAAAAACAGCACTAAAATTGTGCTTTTATGCATTTTTCCCCCAAATAAGGCTTCTTGAAAATTTCATTTTTTGTATTTTTATATTAATGTTCTGGTTCATAGCCAAGTTTTTTAATCCAATTGCGAACTTGAGAAGTATTTGAATCTTTACCATTTTGTAAATTCAAAAATTTATTAAAATCAATAACTGCTTCTTCTATTTTTCCATCAGATCTAAATGCTATTCCTCTATTTAAATAAGCAATTGAAAAATCAGGTTTTATTTCAATTGCTAAAGTAAAATCTTCAAGAGCTTTTTTGTAGTGTTTCATTTTCATAAAAACGTTACCTCTACCTATATAAGCCTGAACAAATTTTTGATTCAAATTTAGTGATTTTGAAAAATCTTTTAATGCATCCTTGTATTGCTCTAAAAAAGTGTGACAATTTGCCCTTCCAAAATATGCAGAAACAAGATTAGGGTCAAGTTCAATTGCTTTTTCAAAGTCAATTAGGGCTTCAATATATTTCTTTAAATAATAATTCGCATTACCTTTATTGAAATATAATTGAGCATTATTGGGTAGTATTAATATTGCTTTTTCATAATCTCTTATAGAATTTTCAAATTCTTTATGAGTAAAGTAAGCAACTGCTCTATTATTATAACCATCAACCGAGTCTGGTTTTAACTCAATAAAACTAGTAAAATCACTGATAGCACTACTATTATCTTTTAATTTACTATGAATCATCCCTCTATAAAGATATGCTTTTTCAAAATCAGGATTAATATCTAGACAAGTAGAAAAATCTTTTAATGCTTCTTTGTATTTATGTGTATTAAGAAATGCCATACCCCTTGATAAATAAATTTTATCATTTTTGGGTTCTAATTGAGCAACTTTTGTAAAATCTTCGATAGCTTCATCATACATTTTTCTTTCAAAATAAGAATTACCACGATATTGATAAGCTAATGCATAACTTGGATTTAATTCAAGTGATTGAGTAAAATCTTCAATACCCTTTTCATATTTTTTTAGTAAATAAAAAGAATATCCTCTTCTATAGTACGCAAAAGGAAATTCTCTATTTAATTCAATAGCTTTTGAAAAGTCATCAATAGATTTGGTAATGTGCCTTAATTCAACTTCGACTATCCCTCTTTTGAAGAAAGCAAAAGAAAAATTAGGATTTAATGTTATTGCATGATTATAATCAATCAAAGCATCAGGAAATTGACTTAACTCAAAATAAGAATTCGCTCTTTTAAAATATGCAAATGATGCTCTTGGATTTACTTCAATAGCATTGCTATAAAATCTTATTGCATCTTTATAATTATTAACCTTAAAGGAAAAATCTCCCTTTTCTATCCAATCTTCAGCAGCACTTTTTGCCATTTCATTTTATCCAAAAATCTTCATCAAAATTAAAATATTGGAATTTCATTTCAAATATTTATAAATATAAACAATTTTTATCGTCTAATTATTTATATTATTGTAAAAATATTTAAAATGGGGAAAAATTGGATATTAAAGTGTTAATTCCTATTGCTCAAGGCACCGAAGAAATGGAAGTTGTTATCATAATTGATATTTTAAGAAGAGCAAAATTATTGGTAAAAGTTGCAGGAGAAAATGAAATTGTTACTTGTGCTCACGGATTGAAAATAATTCCTGACAAATTAATTGATAATATTGATGATGATGAGTTTTATGATGCATTAATTATTCCCGGTGGATTAGAAGGTGTTAATAATTTAAGAAATAATGAATATTTTATTGATATTTTAAAAAGACACAATAGAAAAGAAATATTTATTGGAGCTATTTGCGCTGCACCTTTAATTTTAAGCTCAGCTAAAATTTTAAAATCTAATCATAAAATTACTTCTCATCCATCAATAAGAGAACAACTTAGTTCTTTTGAAATTACTGAAGATGCTGTTGTTATAGATGAAAATATTATTACTTCAAAGGGAGCAGGTACAGCCTTAGAGTTTTCTTTAAAAATCGTGGAATTATTAATTAATTTAGAAACAGCTCAAAATATTTCAAAATCAATTTGCTTTACATCAAATGAATGAAATTAAGGCTAAATTTATTGTACAGGGTTTAGTTCAAGGTGTTGGTTATCGATTTTTTGTTTATCGAAATGCTACTGAACTTGAACTTAGAGGTTATTCGAAAAATTTGTTCGATGGTTCAGTTGAAGTTTTGGTTGCTGGAACAAAGGAATCAATTGATTCTTTATCTGAATTACTAAAAGTTGGTCCATCACGTTCAATTGTAAAAAAAGTTCAATATGAAATTATTGAAGATTGTAAGAATTTTAATGGATTTGAAATTATTTGAAAAAATCAATTTTATATATTTTAATTTTTTGTTTTTATTCTAATTTTTTATTCTCAAAAGAATTAATTAAAACCATCAATATTCCAAATATTAAAGAAATTCGACCCAAGATTTCGTTAGTATTAAGTGGTGGTGGAGCTAGAGGCTTTTCTCAAATTGGAGTTTTAAAAGCTTTTGAAGAAGAAAATATAGAAGTTAATAATTTAATTGGTACAAGCATTGGCTCAGTTATTGGTGGATTGTATTGTATTGGATATTCTGCTAGCGAATTGGATTCTATTTTAACTAAACCTGATTGGAAAAGCTTTTTATCTATTAATCTTGAACAAGATAGGAATAACTTATTTATTGACCAAAAAAGGATAAACGACAGAGCACTTTTAACCTTTAGATTTAGCAATTTTAAATTTATTTTGCCTGAAGCAATTTCATTAGGAATAAAATATAGTTCATTTATTCAAGGTTTGATTTGGAATTCTACTTATCAAAAAACTTATAATTTTGATAGTTTAAAAATACCATTTAGAGCTGTTACTACTGATTTAGTTTCAGGAAAAACTGTTGTTTTAAATAAAGGAAATCTTGTTTCAGCTATGATGGCTTCAAGTGCGGTTCCATTAAGATATAGCCCAGTAAGAATTGATTCTATGATATTAGTAGATGGTGGATTAATGGCAAATATTCCTGTTGAAGCAGCTAAAGAGTTTAATCCAGATTTTACTATTGCAGTTAATGCAATTTCCCCAATGTTTTCAAAAGAAGAACTTAATAATCCTTGGAATATTGCTGATCAAGTCGTTTCAGTAACTATGAAATATTTCAGTGATTTATCTTTTAATAAAGCTGATTTTCTGATTTCTCCTAAATTAAATGGTAGGTCTAATACTGATTTTACAAATCTCGATTCT
>CAIWET010000602.1 GCA_903911805.1 uncultured Ignavibacteria bacterium
TGAAGTTACTGGCATAGAAAAATTAATTTTAGCAAAGCCATTTGAAGATTTAAAAGAAAAATCTCAAAAATATATAGACAAAAATGGAAATAAACCAAAAATATTCTTTGCGAATTTTGGTACATTAAAAGAATATAAACCTAGAGCAGAATTTGCTAATGACTTTTTTACAGTTGGTAATTTTGAAATAATAAATCCAAGTGGTTTTCAAACAATTGAAGATGCAATTACTGTGTTTTTCCATTCAGAAGCTACTGCAATTTGCATTTGCTCATCAGATGATAAATATCCTGAAATTATTGAATATTTAGTTAGATTAGTTAGAAAAGCTAAACCATTTACTCAAATAATTTTAGCTGGATATCCTGTTGACAAAGTTGAAGAATATAGGGCTAATGGTATTGATGATTTTATTCATATCAAAGCAAATATTTATAATGTTTTGAATACTCTTTATGATAATATAGTGTATTAAAAAGGTGAAAAATGAAAAAAATAGATATAACTAAAGTAAATTATAGTGACTTAAAATTTGATGATAATTATCAAGAACAATGGCAAAATAAGGTATCTGAATTAACTAATAATAATTTTGATAGCTTAACTACAAATGCTCTTGAAAATATTAATATCAAACCTTTATATACAAAAAATGATATTAAAAATGCTGAGCATCTTGATTTTACTTCTGGATTTGCTCCTTTTTTAAGAGGTCCATATACATCAATGTATGTTACAAAGCCCTGGACAATTCGTCAATATGCAGGATTTTCAACAGCAGAAGAATCAAATGCTTTTTATAAAAGGAATTTAGCCGCTGGTCAAATGGGATTATCAGTAGCATTCGATTTAGCAACTCATAGAGGATATGATTCTGATCATCCACGTGTAGTTGGTGATGTTGGAAAAGCAGGAGTAGCTATTGATTCAATATTAGATATGAAAGTGCTTTTTGATAGTATTCCATTAGATAAAATGTCAGTATCAATGACAATGAATGGTGCAGTTCTTCCTATCCTAGCATTTTACATTGTAGCTGCAGAAGAGCAAGGAGTAAAACACGAAGTATTGGCTGGTACAATTCAAAATGATATTTTAAAAGAATATATGGTTAGAAATACTTATATTTATCCACCAGAAATTTCTATGAAGATAATTGCTGATATTTTTGAATTTACATCTAAATTTATGCCTAAATTTAATAGTATTTCAATTTCAGGCTACCATATGCAAGAAGCTGGTGCAACAGCCGACTTAGAAATGGGTTATACTTTAGCCGATGGATTGGAATATATCAGAACAGGTATCAAGGCTGGAATTGATATTGATGCTTTTGCCCCAAGACTTTCTTTCTTTTGGGGTTCTGGAAAAAATTATTTTATGGAAATTGCCAAAATGAGAGCTGCAAGATTGCTTTGGGCTAAAATCATTAAAGGATTTAATCCAAAGAATCCAAAATCATTAGCATTGAGAACTCACACTCAAACATCTGGTTGGAGTTTAACTGAACAAGATCCATTCAATAACGTAACTCGTACTGCTATTGAGGCAATGGCAGCAGTTTTGGGGCATACTCAATCATTACATACAAATTCTCTAGATGAAGCAATTGCATTGCCAACTGATTTTTCAGCTAGAATCGCAAGGAATACTCAAATTTATTTAATGGAAGAAACAGGAATTTCAAAAACAGTTGATCCATGGGGTGGTTCATATTATCTTGAATCATTAACAAATGAATTGATGCATAAAGCTTGGGCACATATTCAAGAAATTGAATCACTTGGTGGAATGGCTAAAGCAATTGAAACTGGTTTACCAAAAATGAGAATTGAAGAAGCAGCTGCAAAGCGCCAAGCTAGAATAGATTCTGGTAATGAAATAATTGTGGGTGTGAATAAATATCGTCTTGAAAAAGAATCTGCAATTGATATTCTTGAAGTTGACAATACTCAGGTTAGAGAGCAACAGCTAAAAAGATTAAGCGAATTAAAAGCTAATAGAAATGATGAAGATGTAAAAAATTCACTCTTAGCTATTACAAATTGTGTTAAAACTGGCGAAGGCAATTTATTAGATCTTGCGATTAAAGCTACTAGAGTAAGAGCTTCATTAGGTGAAATATCAAGTGCAATAGAAACTATTTCAGGGAGACATAAAGCTGTGATTAGATCAATTTCAGGCGTTTATAGTACAGAATTCTCAGAAAAAGATGAAATAACTAAAGTTAGAGAATTGGCAAATGAATTCGAAAAATTAGAGGGAAGAAGACCTAGAATTTTAGTTGCTAAAATGGGACAAGATGGTCACGATAGAGGTGCTAAAGTAATTTCTACAGCCTTTGCTGATATGGGATTTGATGTTGATATTGGTCCTTTATTCCAAACTCCAGAGGAAACTGCAAAACAAGCTGTTGAAAATGACGTTCACGTTATCGGAGCAAGTTCACTTGCAGCAGGTCATAAAACTCTTATTCCAGAGTTAATTAAAACCCTAAAGGAAATGGGTAGGGAAGATATAATGGTTGTTGCAGGTGGTGTTATTCCGGCGCAGGATTATGAGTTTTTATATTCATCAGGAGTAACTGCGATTTTTGGACCTGGAACAGTAATTCCGATTGCGGCAAGTAAAATACTTGATGAATTGATAAAAATGGCAAAAAGCTAAAAAATTATATTAATTCAAAATTAAAATGGGTTGCAATATTTTGATTCTTGCAACCCATTTTTTTTAATCAAATTAAAAAAAATTAAATCATTCCTAATTCTTTTCCAACTTTAATGAATTTCTCAATCGCAAAATCGATGTGTTCTGGCTCGTGAGCAGCAGAAATCTGAACTCTGATTCTGTCTTTACCTCTTGGAACAACAGGGAATGAGAATGCAATAACGTAAACACCTTCTTCTAACATTTTATTTGCAAAATCAACTGCTAATTTTGAGCAATCTGGATATTTGCCAAACATAATAGGAGTAATTGGGTGGTCGCCAGGGATAATATCAAATCCTGCTTCAGTCATTGCTTTGCGGAATTTTTTAGTATTTTCTTCTAATTTATCTCTTAAGAATGTTGATGATGATAAAATATCCAAACATTTGATTGTTGCACCCACAACAGCTGGAGCAACTGTATTGGAAAATAGATATGGTCTTGCTTTATTTCTTAACCATTCTACAATTTCTTTGCTTGCTGCAATTGCACCACCAGAAGCGCCACCTAATGCTTTACCGAAAGTGGTTGTTATGATATCAACTCTGCCCATAACGTCACGATATTCGTGAGTTCCTCTGCCAGTTTTGCCCATAAATCCAGAAGCGTGAGAATCATCAACAAAAACAATTGCATCATATTTTTCTGCTAAATCGCAAATTTCTTTTAATTTTGCAATATCGCCATCCATTGAGAAAACGCCGTCAGTAGCAATCATTTTAAAACGACAATCTTTTGCTTCTTGTAAACATCTTTCCAAACCTTTTACTGCTTTTCCAGTAGTAGAATCGATTACTTCATCAGCACTCATATCGCCGTGATTGTAAATCCATCTTTGAGCTTTACAAAGGCGGATACCATCGATAATAGAAGCGTGATTTAAAGAATCGGTTATAATTGCATCTTCACCTTGGAGAAGTGGTTCAAAAACGGCACCATTTGCATCAAAGCAAGATGAAAAAAGAATAGAATCTTCCATTCCAAGAAATTCAGCAACTTTTTTCTCTAAAACTTTATGAATATCTTGAGTACCGCAGATAAATCTAACTGAAGATAATCCATAACCACGATTATCAATTGCTTCGTGTGAAGCTTTAATTAACTCTGCATTAGAGGAAAGACCAAGATAATTATTAGCACAGAAATTTAGTACTTTTTGACCTTTTACTTCGATTTCAGCAGCCTGTGGGCTTTCGATTATTCTTTCGTGTTTATAAAGTTTTTGATCGTGCAAGGATTGAATTTCAGTAGTCAAAAACTCATTTAATTTTTTAATCATTTTAACCTCAAAAATATATAATTTTTCAATTTTAGTGTCAATTAAATATAAATCTATTAATTTTACATTTTATAACATAACAAA
>CAIWET010000603.1 GCA_903911805.1 uncultured Ignavibacteria bacterium
AATTACTATTAAAGAAATGAATAGTTTTTATAGAAATTACAATTTAGATATTAATTTTAATGAACTCAGAGCTGAAGAACTTAGAAATAGATTAAATCAATTAAAATATTTAGAAAAAAGATACGGCTCTTTAGAAAATGCATTAAATCGAAAAGATGAATTGGAATCCAAAGTTGGTTTAGTAGAAAATTATGATTATGAAATCCAAAAAAAGAAAGAACTCTTAGTTAAAATCAAACAAGATGCATTTAAATTAGCAGAAAAATTGAATTTATCAAGAAGAAGTATTACTTCTAAATTATGCGAAAATATTGTAAGTTCATTAAATGAAATGGGTATGGAGAATACTAATTTCGAAATATCTTTTTCTAAAACAAAAGGCGAACATTCTCATTTAAAAGATGATAATGGAAATTATTTAACATCAAATGGAATTGATTTAATTGAATTCTTAATTTCTACTAATAAAGGAGAATCTTTAAAACCACTTACCGAAATTGCTTCAGGTGGCGAAATTTCTCGTGTTATGTTAGCAGTAAAGAGTGTATTAGCCGAATTTGATAATATCCCAACACTAATATTTGATGAAATAGATACCGGTATAAGCGGAAGAATTTCCCAAAAAGTTGGATTTATTATGAAGAAAATTTCTTCTAATAGACAATTGATTACAATCACCCATCTTCCTCAAATTGCTGCACTTGGTGATAATAATATATTAATCAAAAAAATAGATAATGGAGATAAAACTCTAATAAAAGCGAACATATTGAATGATGTAGAGAAGGTTCTTGAAATAGCAAAGCTCTTAAGCGGCGAAAATTTGACAGAAGCTTCAATTTCCAGCGCCAAAGAGCTTATTAAAAACTAATGAACTTAATTCTATAGAGATAATTTTTTAAAAATACCTTCTGGAATATGTCTAATAATAAACATTACTAAACGCCAAAATCCTGGTGTATAAGCAATATCTTTACCTGATTTCATTGCTTTAAAAATTAATTCTCCAACTTTTTGTGGACTTGCATATAGTAAATTTTTAGGCATATCAACCGTCATTGGAGTATTCACAAAACCAGGTTTAATTGTAAGAACATTTACTCCTGATTTAGACAGTCTGTTTCTTAAACCACTCATAAATATTGATATTGAACCTTTTGCAGAGCCATAAATATAATTACTCTGTCTGCCTCTATCGCCGGCTACTGAAGAAATTGCAGCAATACAACCACTTTTTTTCTCTTCAAAATAATTAGCAGCAAATGAAGCCAATGAAATTACACTAAGACCATTAATATTAAATTCTCTTACTATATCTTTTGGATTTTGATTTAATTTTTCTTGACTAGGAAGAGTTCCGTGAGCAATTAATAAAGCATCTAATCCACCCATTTTCTCAATCGCAGAATTTATTAAATCATTATGCCCTTCAAAATTAGTAGCATCAAAAGCCATTACTTCAATATTAGCTTTTCCTCCGGTGACTAAAATATCATTTTTAACCGTATTTAATCTATCAAGATTTAAATCAACTAAAAATAAATCAGCACCTTCTTTTGCAAAACACTTTGCAGTCTCACTAGCAATAGCTGAAGCAGCACCAAAAATCATTATTTTTTTCATAACACTCATTTATTTAATTTAACTTAATTCGAATTTACTCTTCTCCAAAAGCTTGAAGAAAATTTAGGGTCAATATATTTAACGAATTCATTTGCTTCTGGATAGAAATCAAAGAAATCTTTTCCACTCATACGAGCATCTTTAGCAGGATATAAAATACCACCGGCAAACTTAACGATTTCATCTAATTTTGCTAACTCTTTTAATGTTTTTTCTCCATCAAATCTAAAATCTGTTGCTAATGTAATTCCAGGTCTTGGGAACGATAACATTCCAGGTGATTTAATATTTCCAAATGTTTTTAAAACAGTAAGGAAAGATGACATTCCTGACTTAACAACTTCTCTCAAAATTGTATTTACTGTATATTCATCATTTCCAAATGGAACTACAAATTGATATTGTAAAAATCCATTTTTACCATAAGCTTTGTTCCAACCATCAACTGCATCTAATGGATAAAAGAAAGGATTATAATGAACAATCGAAGCTTCTTTTTTAGTAAATTGCTTGTTATAATATAGCATACAAAAAGCAATTACCGATAAATTGTTAATAAAAGGAGCATCAAAAGGAAATGGAATTAATCCTGGTTTTGGCAATGGTGGAAGATTGTAATCTTTAGGGGATGCGTGATTTCCTCTAGTATATAAACCTCTTCCTAAATTATTTCCACCAGCTGAGCAATCTACCCAGGAAACTGAATAATCATAATCTTTGTCAGATGCTTCATTAATTTCAAAAAATTCCTTAACTGAACCAAATTTAACACTCTCCATAGCAAAAAAAGCACTTGGACAAGGTTTTAAATAAAATTCTGCCCAAGTAATAATACCTGTTAATCCTAAACCACCAATAGTGGCTGAGAAAAGCTCAGAATTTTGTTCTGGTGAGCAAATAGTTCTAGTTCCATTAGATCTCAATAATTCAAATTGAGTAACGTGACAACCAAATGTGCCCATTTTGTGGTGATTCTTTCCGTGAACATCATTTCCAATAGCACCACCAACAGTAATAAATTTGGTTCCAGGTGTTACAGATAAAAACCAACCTCTAGGTACAAAATAATCTAGAATAGTTGCTAATGTAACTCCTGCTTCACACCTTAATAAACCTGTTTCTTCATTAAAAGAAATAAATTTGTTCAAACCACTTAAGTCAATCAAAGTTCCGTTTTCATTTAGACATGAATCACCATAACTTTTACCTAAACCATAAGGTAAAATATTACCTTCGATTTCTTCAAGATTAGGAAATTCATTAATCCAGAAAACTCTTTTAGCATCTTTGGGTTTAATTTTAGGATAACGTCCCCAAGATGAATAACTATCTAAATTCATATAGCTGCTCCAATAACGAGTAAAAGGACAATTAGTCCGATTATATAACTCACAGGATCTTTAACAGTGAAAACAATAGGATCATCATTCATTTCATCTCTGTGTGCTTTAAACCAAATTCTTGAAATCCAATAAAGAAGAATTAAAGAAACTGGCCAAAGATATTCAGGATTTTTATATAATTGAACTACTTCATGACTATTTACATAGAGAACGAAAATTAAAACTGATAACATTCCGCTCACTGTTCCGAGATTTAAAATTAATTCCATATCTTCAACAAAATACCCTCTGCCACTAGTTTTTTGTTTGTTTTCAGCTTTCATAACTCTTAATTCAGTGTATCTTTTTACAATAGCTAAACTAAAGAAAAGAAAAACAGAAAATGCAAGTAACCAAGGAGATAATGGAACTTTAACTGCCATTCCACCGGCAATTATTCTTAATGTATATAACATTGCTAAAGTCATTATATCCAAAAGATGTAATCTTTTTAAATAGAATGAATATAAGCAAGTGATTATCAAATAAACTATTTGAACTATTAAAAATTCAACATTTAAAAATAAGATCGTTATGGTTAAACTTAGAATCAAAAGAAGTGGGGCAGTTATAACTGCCGTTTTTAATGAGAATTTGCCAGAAGCTAATGGTCTATTTCGTTTTCTTGGGTGCTGTCTGTCAGACTCTAAGTCAAGTAAATCATTTAAAACATAAACAAATGATGCACCTAAACTAAAAGTAATAAAAGCAAATAAAACTGTTATTAAACTATTTAAATCGCTTATTTTATGAGCCATTAATAATGGAAGAAATATTAAAATATTCTTAACCCACTGATAAACTCTAATTTGTTTAAATAATAATTTTATAAAACTATTATTCTCTTTAAATACTTTATCAACATTTGCAATTTTTTTGACTTTTTCAACAAAAATATTTGAATTATTGACGACTAAAGCGTTTCTGGTAGATTTCCAAACCTCGAAATCTGCACTGCTATCGCCAATATAGTCAAAACCCTTTTCGCCATAAAGTTCTACTAATTTTGCTCTTTTATTGCTTGACCTTAAATTGACAGATTCAGAACTTCCCAATACTTCATCAAAAATCTGTAAATGATTTTGTATAGAATCAGCAATTTCTTGAACAGTTGCAGTAGCTAAAACAATTTTTCTTCCTTTAGCTTTCTCACTTTTTAAAAAATCAACTACATCATTTCTATAAGGTAATGATGCAGGATTTGGAATGATATATTTCTTTACTTTATTTTTAAAAATTGTTTTACCTTTTAGAATCCAAAAAGGCAAAATAAAAATAAAGTAAGGTTTTTGCTTGATTAGGGTAAATAGTGATTCAATCAAAGTGTCGCTATAAATGATAGTGCCATCTAAGTCAACACAGAGCGGAATATTCTTATCATTATTTAAGTTCAATATATTACTTTCTATTTCCAAAAAAATAAAAAACTAAATTAACAAAATTTTATGAATTAACTGTTATTTAAAATACTTTTCAAAAATTTGTAATGCAACTCCAATTACTTGGTCCATATTATAATATTTATATTCTGCTAATCTTCCAGAAAAAATTACTTTCCCATTTAATTTATTAGCAAGTTCTAAGTATTTCAAATATATTTCATTATTTTCATTTGATGGAATTGGATAATATGGTTCATTCTTACCTATAACATAAGGTTTAGGATATTCGATACCTATAGTTGTTGTATCGGCATTTTGATTAGTAAGGTGTTTAAATTCAGTAATTCTTGTGTAATCATAATTATTTGGATAATTTTCTTGAGCAACATCTTGAAAATATTCTGTTTTATGATTTTGAAATTCAAATTCCAAACTTCTATATGGAAGTTCACCAAAACAGTAATCAAAATATTTATCAATATTTCCAGTATAAACTAATTGTTCATACTGTATCTTCGATTTTACTTCGTCAAATGTTGTTTCCAATAAAATTTCAATATTTGAATTGTTAAGCATTTTATTGAATATTTCTGTATAACCATTAGATGGAATACCTTGATAAATATCCTGAAAATATCTATCATCTTTTGATATAAATACAGGAACTCTTGAAGATACAGAAAAATCTATCTCTTCTGGCTTAACTCCCCATTGCTTTAAATTATAACCAAGAAAAATGTTTTTATAAACAAAATCTGCTAAAAATTTTAAATCTTTATCATCTGTTTGAAGCAATTTAAGAATAGGAATTTTATTACCAAATCCATATTTTTCTAAAAGAAGTTGTTCGATTTTTAAAGCATAACTTTCAGGAAACACCTGATAAAGAGAATTTAAATTAAATGGTACTGGAATTTTTTTTCCATCAACGTGTGCTAATACTGTATGAAAATAATAATTCCATTCTGTAAATTGCGATAGATAATTCCATACTTTTTCTGAATTAGTATGAAATATATGAGGTCCATATTTATGAATTAAAATTCCGTTTTCATCAATAAAATCATAACAATTGCCACTAATATGATTTCTTTGGTCAATTAATATTACTTTTTTACCAGTACTTGCAATTTTATTTGCTAAAACAGCACCTGAAAATCCAGCACCAACAATTAATACATCGCATTTCATCTTTTTATAAATCCTTTAATTTCATTAATTGTAATAGTTTTAAAATAGAAGTTCAATAGAATATAAATAATAATTGGGAATATCATACAGATATATCTTATTACACCGGTAAATGGCAAATAAGCTGGAATTACCGATAATCCAGCAATCAATAAAAACAATAAGAATTTATAAGCATATACAACTTTTACTTCTTTATAAAGATAAATTGAAGTAATAATGAAAATTGTCAATTCTGTTATAACTAATGCAATTGCAGCACCATTTGCTTGGAAAATTGGAATAAGCAAGAGATTAGCAGTTATACCCAAGATGTTCGCAAATAAATTAGCATACATAACAACGTGATCTTTTTTCCAAGCAATTAAAGGAAATATATTGATTGTATCTAAATAAGCTAAGATTAATGTTACCATTAAAATTCTCAAAGTAGTTTCTGCTGGACTGAAATTTTTACCATATAAGCCAACAAAGAAATCAGAATATGAAAAAACAAAAATTGTTAGAAATGAACCAACAAAGAATAAAATTCGAGAATAGTTTTTCATAACCTCTTTTTTTTGTTCAAGTGTTTCAGCTCTAGAAATAATTGGATAAAATGTAACCTGAACAATTTGAGCTGGAATCATCACTAATGAAAATAGCTTGAAAGCTAAAGTAAAAAATCCGGCTTGTTCGTTAGTGCTCAAAAATACCATTATATTCAAATTAATATAATTATTTAGGGTTATTGATAAAGTTATTATAGCAGGCTTGTAAGATTGCAATATTAAATATTTCCAAAATTCTTTATCAAAACTGAACTTGAAATTATGATAATATTTAAGATATAATATAAACATCCAAATTGAATTAATCAAAAGTGTGCCAACAGTTACTACCATTGCTAAAACGATGTCACTTTTTTGATGTACTAAAATTAAAATTCCAATTAGGTTTAAAAGACCTGTAAATAATTGCCTTATAGCAAGAATTTCCATTTTTTCTAAAGCTTGATAAACCCAATCTAATTGGATAGCAGTTGAAATTACATTAAAACCACATATAAAGAAAACAATCTTTTCATCAATTGGTTTATTTAAGAAATAAACAAAAATAGAATATAAAAGTAAAGAAAAGATAGCAATTATTACTCTAATAGAAGTAATATTATTAACATATTTTCTAATATTATTATCAGACTTATCTTTGCTTATATCCCTTATAGCAACAAAGTTAAACCCTAAACTAACAAAAAAGGTGATATATATAACATAAGCATTAGCAAAACCAATGACTCCTAATCCATCAGCTAAAATAATTCTAGTAAGATAAAGTGTTGTAACAAAAGCAATACCTTTATTAGCGATTTCGGCAATTGAATTCGATAATAAATTTTTTACTATGGTTCTCTTAGTTGACATCATTCGGGTAATTTAGGCTCCACCATTACAACTGTTTCTTTTTGTAAAACAACAGAACCTGGATTAGCTCCTTTGGGTTTTCTTACATATTTTTTGAATGTATAACAAACTGGGACATATTTTGCATTTCTTGCCTGAGAATAATAAGCTACTACTGAAGCTGCTTTTTTTATTATTTCTTTTGGAGGATTTTCTTCTTTTTTTAATCTGATAATAGCGTGAGAACCAGCTGCACCTCTAGCATGCATCCACAAATCATTTGCTTTAGCAAATTTCATTGTCAGTTCGTCATTATTTGCAGCACTTTTGCCAACATATAAGATAAAACCATTTCCCAAATCGAAAACTCGATATTTGTCGCTTTCTGCATTTTCAATGGCTTTATTAGATTCCGATTCAAGTTCTTTCATTTTTAGATCAAATTTTTTAAGTTCTTTAATATTATCAATTTTTTCTAA
>CAIWET010000604.1 GCA_903911805.1 uncultured Ignavibacteria bacterium
GTTATGAAAAAGATGACTTTGTAAAACCAGATGAATTAGAGAAAGGGTGGGGTCTCTTTTGGACAAATCCAAGTACTCAAGAAATTTTAATCCCATATTACAATATGTCGTCAATTGCAATTTCGCCTGATAATAAATATCTTGCTTTTAGAGATATATACTCATTAAAGATTTTAGATTTAAAAACAAATGTTATTTTTTCGGTTTCTAAAGATGCATATTACTCCGAATGGAGCAATGATTCTAAAATGATTATTTATGGTATGCCTGCAACAACAAATAGATCTGTTGTGTTATATTATATTGATGATAAAAGATTTGACACAATACCTTGCTCAACTGAATATTCAAGATGTTCAATTGGTTCGAAATTAGCTCCAGATAATTATAGATATTTTGCCAATCCATATGGGTATCCTCCCCCAGACAGTATTATATTTAGAGTGAATTTTGAACACTTACTTTTAACAAAAAAAGTTGAGTACGAATTAATGGAAGGTATCAAATATAAGTATTTACCGAACCCATATTTTCCTTCAAATAATATAAATTATTTTATATCAACAAGTTTCGGCGATTATGATTACTTATTAAAAGGTTTTGATGTTACAAATAATTTTGACTTTAATAATAGAAGGATTATAAAAATCAAAGTACCTGATACAAGTTGGGTAATTGATGCTTGCAATACTTATAGCGGAGTATTTGAGTCAAATCAAATACAAATAGGAACAAGAAATGATGTTTATTTATTTCTATCATTTCGTTCAAAAAAAGAATTAATAAATGATGAATATAATAATAAATGTAATCCAAAATATTGGGATTCTTCTACGATTGCTGCAAGAAATGCAAGTGGATGGTATAGGGTTGACACAAGCGGTAATAATTTAATTCAATTAGTAAGAAGCTGGGTAATACCTCCTGGTGGAATTTCAATAACAGGTGATGGTGAATATTTATATTATGGTTTTCTTTTGCCAGATACGACATTTGGAATAATGCGGATGAATCGTTTTGGTAAAGATAAAAAATTAATAGTAAAAATAGGAAAAGATAATTTTGTTTCTGTAATAAATGAGCCAGAAAATGAATTAAATAATTCAAATTCAATTATCTCTCCAAACCCAGCAAGTGATTATATAGAAATTGCTCTTAATTCCTCCTCTATTAAGAGGGGGCCAGGGGGTGTGTTTTATGAAATTTATAATATCTTCGGAGAGAAGATTACCACCCCGTTATCACTTCGTGATGCCACCCATCTATCTGCAAATTGTAAAATAGATATATCCAATCTGGCTCCAGGTGTTTATTTCATTAAAATTGGTGATAAATTTGGGAAGTTTATTAAAATTTAAATTAAAAATAATTTTAAATTATCCAATAAGTTATATAAGTAGTAAATAAATATTTGGTAGTTATTTGAAAATGTATTAATTTTGATAATTGTATTTATGAATAACAAGAACACTGTTTTTTAAGAAACAATAAATTACTATAAGCAAAATATCAGAACAAATAGGAAAATAAATTATGAGAAAATATATTAAATTAATGTTGTTTGCATTTACGATTTTATTTTTTTCCTGTAAAAGCGATGATATTATTATAAAGCCAGACCCTTATGAAGATTTAAAAAACTTTGTACCAAAAATTTCAGTAAAATTTCCAGCAGGTGATTCTATATTTTTTTGTGACACAATCCTTGTAAATAGTTATCCAGTAATCGAAGCTACAAAAAACGATAAATTAGATTATTTTTGGTTATTTGATGGAGAAATAGAAGAAAGAAAAGGAAATCCAGTTAATATTCGTTTTTTTGATCCAATTGGTCGCATAAATGTAAGATTGAGAACTTCGATTAAACAAAATTATAAAGATTGCAATCAGTCATATTGGTATGACACTACATATAAAAATATATTTATTAAACCTTATAATGAGGCACAGATCTTAGGTGAATATAAAGGAAGTCATACTGAAACACCTAATGATTCATTTGTGATCAAATTATATATTTATAATGATGAGTTTATAGTTAGTAATATTAATAGAGGGTGTATAAATACATATAATGGTTCTTCAATTTATGAATCAAGATTAATGGATAAAAATGTATGGCTAAATGTAAGTTCAATGGGCATTGAATACGCTTTAGATTCTTGTTTTCATCCCTATGGTTTTGCACAACTGTCAAGTGATAATAATCATATTACTTTCGATTATAGTTCAGGCTTGAATTTAAACGACTATAAAACAAGGCAAAGATATGTATTTAATGGTAGGAGGATAAAATGAAAAAAGTAATGTATGATTTGCTTTTTTCGTCATTCTGAATTTTTATTTATCACACAATGCTTGATGTGGGGTCTAGCTTTCTCTTTCTTTATCGCGTAGCGATTTGATAATGGTAATAAAAACAATTTTTATACTTTTTTACCCATTTAGGGGTTATATATTCCCTACGGGAAAAGCAAGATTTTTGATTACCTTGATGTTACCATTGTTTTATCCCTATGGGATAAAGAAAGTCATTTTATTTCTTAATAAATTTATAGAATTTATTGTCTGCTTTAAGGAAATAAATTCCTGTACTTAAAAAGCTTAGATCGATTTTCTGCTGATATAGCATTTCTTTAACAAAAATTCCTTTTAAAGTAAAGATTTCAATTATCCCTTTATATTCTTTAAAGTTTAAAGAGATAAAATCTGATACAGGATTAGGGGAAATATTATTAGTATTATCATCATCATTTTCTACATCAGAAAAAATTACCAAATGATAAGCTGGATAATCTGATTTTAAATTAGGTATATTTTTAAGAGTATCAATTAATTCGTACACATTGATATAATCTTCGAATTCTAAGTCAAATTTTTGATCATTTGTTAATGAAGGATAAATTTTAAGGAATTTATATTCACCGTATTTTTGTTCTAAATTCGAAAATACACTTCTTAAATTAGTATAGATTGTATCAATATTCTGCCACTGAACATAAACAATAGCATCTTCAGGAAATTTATTTAATTTAATGGCATCGATTAAAAACTCAATTCTAAAATGTTTCTTATCATATAAACCACTATAGCCATTTTGGGAGTAGAATAGTTTGTCACCGCATATTTTTCCTGCTGTTTCTGGTCCGAATCTACAAGTATCGAGCACCATTGAAGAATCTTGGTTCATAGCTATAAGCGTATCTCTATTCCCATTTACAATGTCATAGATTTTTTGAGTACGATATTGTGGATAACAACCGCAAGGAGGGAATTCAGCTTTAATTTCAGCTCGCTGATAAAATAAAGCCATAATAAGTACGGAAAAGAACAAGACCATTTTCATAAGAACTTCCATAATAAAAATAATTTAACCGCTTATATAATTAATAGACTCTTTAGTCTCTAAAAAGGTTACACGTGTTTTGATTTTTAATATTGTTAAGAAAAGATTCGTTATTTTAATAAATCTTCAATAATTTTCAAATATCTTCGGAGAGAGAAGAACCCCACCCTAACCCTCCCCAATGGGGAGGGAATAGGAAAAGTCCTCCCCTCTGGGGAGGATTTAGATGGGGTTTCAATATTGATATTTCAATAAATCAACACAATAATTAAGTCTAGTATTCACAATATCAGACTTTTTTTAATCAAATACCTGCTTCACTTTCCTTTGGCTCAATATTTTTGAAAAAGCCTTTTAATGAATAATACATTAATCCAATTGATATTGCCAGCATAATTATTCCATAAAAATTATCTTTTATTACTACAATTTCCTGCTCCCTACTAGCTGGATAAAATGATAAAGTTAAGACAACGATTAGATTAATAATTAAATGAAGCAAAATCGAATAATAAGTAGTTCCACTTTTAATAGAAATTTGAGCCAAAATTACTGACATAATAAAAAGTGGAATCATATCCACAGGATTTAAATGCGAAACCGAAAAAACAACAGCTGGAATAAATATTGCAGCTTTAATTTTTCCTTGATTTTTGTATGAATTTTGCAAAAATCCACGAAAAAGTACTTCTTCGCAAATTGCCGGAACAATTCCGATTGCAATTGCACCATAAATATAATTTAATGCCGAATCATCCATAAAGAAAAATCGGATAGAATTATTTCGCAACTTCTTAATATTTATAAAATTAGTTAAATATGTGCCTTCTAATAGTTTTTCCTGAAAGTATGAAAATGCGGCATAAAATAACTGAAAAGCTAATGCCAGAATAACAAGATTTATTACTAAATTAATATTAAATTCAATTTTGGATAATCTTAAAAAATCAGTTCTTTCTTCCCAAGTAGTGCCAGACAAATACCAAAGAGGAATCAGTAAAAAAACTATCTGAATAAAAGGTAAAATATAAAAATTACTTCTTGGCTGAAAGAAAATTGAAAAATAAATTCCAGCTGATTGATATGCCAAAATCAAAAAGATTGTTAAAATTAAATTTCTTATAGGCGAATTTTTAAGCATTTTTCTTATATTTATAAATTATAAAAAGTGAAAGAAGAAAAAATGTCTAATATATTTGAATTTAATGGTTATCGCCCCGCAATCCACGAGTCAGCTTATGTTCATCCAAACGCAACAGTTGTTGGCAATGTAGTAATTGGTAAAGATGTTTATATCGGTCCAGGAGCTGTAATTAGAGGTGATTGGGGTGGAGTTTGGATTTCTGACGGCTGCAATGTTCAGGAAAATTGTGTAATTCATATGTTCCCTGGAGTTTTGGTAAAGCTAGAAGAATCGGCTCATATTGGTCACGGAGCAATTATCCACGGAGCACAAATTGGAAGAAATTCTTTGATTGGGATGAATGCAGTTGTGATGGATAATGCCAAAGTTGGCGCAGAATGTATTGTTGGAGCATTGTGCTTTGTACCTGCCAATATGGTTATACCAGATAGAAAAATTGTGGTCGGCAATCCTGCAAAAATCATTAAAGACATTCCTCAGGAAATGGTTGATTGGAAAACAGAAGGTACAAAGCTATATCAGGAATTACCTGGCGAGATTTATCGATCGATGAAACCTTGTGAACCATTAAGGGAATTGCCAGATATTATTAAACTTCAGGAAAGTGGATTAAAGACCTGGGAAGAGTTTAGGAAAGAATTGCTAATGAGGTGAAATTATTATATGAGGTAGAAAATGTTTAA
>CAIWET010000605.1 GCA_903911805.1 uncultured Ignavibacteria bacterium
TACCACAAAGTAGGCAATCAGCTAATGAAATTTGACTTTATTGCTTCTAATCCACCATTCAAATTAGATTTTAGCGATTTTAGAAATGAGCTTGATACAAAAGAAAACCATTCTCGTTTTTTTGCTGGAATACCAAATATACCGAATAAAGACAAAGATAAAATGTCTATTTATTTGCTCTTTATTCAGCACATTATGTATTCACTCTCGGCAAAAGGTAAAGCCGCCATAGTTGTACCAACCGGATTTATTACTGCCCAAAGCGGTATTGAGAAGAAGATAAGAATGAAGCTGATTGACGAAAAAATGCTTCGTGGTGTGGTCTCAATGCCGAGCAATATTTTTGCTACAACAGGTACAAACGTTTCAATCCTTTTTATAGATAAAGCAAATACAAGCGGTGAAATTGTATTGATGGACGCCTCTAAGCTCGGCACAACAGTAAAAGAAGGTAAGAACCAAAAGACATTGCTTTCAGCCGAAGAAGAAGACCTGATTATTAACACTTTTAACAAACACGAAGTAAAAGAAGATTTTACAGTAGTTGTGAGCTATGACCAAATTAAAGAAAAGAATTATTCTTTTAGTGCTGGTCAATATTTTGATGTAAAAATAGAATATACTGATATTACACCTGAAGAATTTAATACTAAAATGAATTCTTACAAAGCAAACTTAAACCAAATGTTCAGCGAATCCAGAAGTTTAGAAGATGAGATAAATAAGCAATTGGAGAGCTTGAGTTATGAAGAGAATTAAATTAAAAGAGATTTCTTCATTTATAGGTAGTGGACTTACTCCTTTAAGAAGCAATACTAAATACTGGAATAACGCAACAATCCCTTGGTTAAAGACAGAACAGCTCGGCGAATATAAAATTTATAATACTAATGAATTTATATCTGAAATTGCTTTAAAAGAAACATCGATTAAATTATACCCTGTAAATACAATTGCTATTGCAATGTATGGAGAAGGTCAAACAAGGGGTAAAACTTCAATAATTAAAAAACCAATGACTACAAACCAAGCTTGTTGTAATTTAATTATAAATGAACAAAAAGCAGATTATTTATTTGTTTATTATAATTTAAGGACAAAATATAATAAATTAAGAAGCTTATCTTCTGGCGTTAGAAAAAATTTAAATTCTAATGATATAAAGGATTTGGAAATAGAATTACCTGAAAATATTTCTACCCAACAAAAAATTGCAAAAGTTCTTTCAGCTTTAGATGACAAAATAGAACTTAACAATCGTATTAATGCAGAGCTTGAAGCAATGGCAAAAACTCTTTACGATTACTGGTTTGTACAATTCGACTTTCCTAACGAGAACAACAAACCTTATAAGACAAGTGGTGGTAAGATGACTTATTCTCCTGAGCTTAAAAGAGAAATACCAGTTGGGTGGGAAGTGAAGAAACTAGGCGAGCTTGGCGTATTTAAAAATGGTATTAATTATGACCCAACAAAGCCAGGCAATACTTTTGCAAATATTATTAATGTAAGAAATATAAGTAATTCTAGTACATTCATTTCTAAGTTTGATTTAGACAAGATAGCTCTATTTGATCATGAATTAAGCAATTATTTGGTCTCAGAAAATGATATATTAATAGCTAGAAGCGGAATACCTGGAGCAATAAGATTGATAAGCGAATTCGATGAGAATACAATTTATTGTGGGTTTATAATAAGATTTTTATTAAGTGATAATAATTTTAAAAATTATTTATTCTTTACATTAAGAAATTTAGAAAGTTCTTCAACTGCAAAATCCACTGGTACTATAATGCAAAATATTAACCAAGACACTTTAAAGAGAATGGATATAATTATACCAAATTCTACAATATTAAATAAATTTAATAGCGTCATTGTGCCAATATTTACTAAATTAAACATAAATATTAAAGAAAACCAACAACTCTCAGAGCTCAGAGATTGGCTTTTGCCAATGCTTATGAATGGGCAAGTAAAGGTGGGTGGAGATGAATAGAGATAAAAATATAATTTTTTAAAATAATTGAATGAGAGATTGATTATGAGCA
>CAIWET010000606.1 GCA_903911805.1 uncultured Ignavibacteria bacterium
ACGTAAAATTACGTGAAATCTCCGTGAAAATTTTTCGTAATTTTACCTTTCTGTATAAAACAGTAGTGAAAAAAGTATAAATTAGAGCAATTTTTGATAAAAATCAAATTATTTTTAAAAAAAGTTGAAGAAAATGTTAAAAAGATTTGGATAGTTTAAAAATTTTCCATATTTTTGTAAGCTCTAATGGTGAGAATTTTATTTTTTAATAAGTTTGGAGAAAGTAAGTGCCAACGATAAGTCAGTTAATTAGGAAGCCAAGAAAGAAAATTGTGTGGAAGAGTAAATCCCCTGCACTAAAATCTTGTCCTCAAAGAAGAGGGGTTTGCACAAGAGTATATACAACTACTCCTAAGAAACCAAACTCGGCTTTAAGAAAAGTAGCCCGTGTTAGATTGTCTTCAGGATTTGAAGTTACAGCATATATACCAGGCGAAGGACACAATTTACAAGAGCATTCAATGGTATATATCCGTGGCGGCAGAGTAAAAGATCTTCCTGGTGTACGTTATCATATTATTCGCGGTACAGCAGATACCCAAGGTGTAGACGGCAGAAAACAAGGTCGCTCAAAATATGGATCTAAAACTCCAAAAGCAGGCGTTCCAGCAGGAAAACCAGGACAAAAGAAAAAATAATTAAGAATTAGAATAATATTAGGATAAATTAGATAATGAGAAAGCGCAGAGCAGAAAAAAGACGTTTGATACCGGACCCAAAATTCCAAGATATAATCGTATCAAGATTTGTCAATAATCTGATGTTACAGGGCAAAAAAAACACAGCTAGAAATTCATTCTATGATGCTATGGATATTATTGCTCTAAAAACCAAACAGCCACCTCTGGAAATCTTCAGGAAAGCAATTTCGAACGTGGCCCCATTCACAGAAGTACGCTCAAGAAGAGTTGGCGGTGCAACATACCAAGTGCCAACTGAAGTTAGAGAAGACAGACGTATCGCTCTCGCAATCAGATGGTTGAAAACATATGCATCTTCACGCCGTGATAAATCAATGGCAGGAAAATTAGCAGCTGAATTCATCGCAGCTTCAAATGGCGAAGGTTCATCAGTTAAAAAAAGAGAAGATGTCCATAGAATGGCTGAAGCTAACAAGGCTTTTTCGCATTTTAAATGGTAAAAGAAATTTTATTTGTTCTTTGTAAATTGAATTGCCGGATGTGATTATGCCACGTCAAACGCCAATAGAAAACGTTAGAAATATCGGTATTATGGCGCATATTGATGCGGGCAAAACTACCACAACGGAGAGAATACTGTTCTACTCGGGATACCTTCATAAAATAGGTGCCGTCGATGATGGTACTGCGTTTATGGATTATATGGCTCAGGAGAAAGAAAGAGGTATAACAATTACCTCTGCAGCTATCACCGCGTTTTGGAAAGATTATAAAATTAATATAATTGATACTCCAGGACACGTTGATTTTACTGCTGAAGTGCAAAGATCCCTCAGAGTTTTAGATGGTGCTGTTGCAGTTTTTTGTGCAGTTGGTGGTGTTGAACCCCAAAGCGAAACTGTTTGGCATCAGGCAGATATGTTTAAAGTCCCAAGAATCGCTTATATTAATAAGATGGATAGAATGGGAGCAAACTTTGAACGTGTTCTGAATATGATGAGAGAGAGATTGAGTGCTAATCCTGTTCCAGTTCAGTTGCCAATTGGGGCATCTGAAGATTTTGAAGGTATTATTGACTTGATAGAAATGAAATCCCTTTATTTTGATTATGAATCAGAAGGAATTGATTTTATAGTTCGTGATATTCCTAAAGAATATCTTGAAATTGCAACTAAATATCGTGCTTTACTAGTTGAAGCAGCTGTTGAAAGTGATGACGAACTTATGATGAAATACCTTGAAGGGATTGAAATTACTGTAGATGAAATAAAAAAAGGTATGAGATTGAATACGCTTGCTTCCAAGTGTATTCCTGTTTTTACTGGATCATCCTTAAAAAATACTGGAGTACAACCACTTATTGATGGAGTAATAGATTATCTACCATCTCCAAAAGATATAGGGGTTTACGAAGGTTTTGCTGACCTTGATACTGACGAAAAAGTAAAAAGAAAAGCAAATGATGATGAGCCGCTTTCAGCTCTAGCCTTTAAAATTGTTTCTGACCAGTTTGTTGATAAATTAACTTTTATCAGAATCTATTCAGGTGTTTTAAAACTTGGATCAGCAGTTTGGAATGAAAATTCGGGTAAAAGAGAGAAAATCGGAAAAATCTTTAAAATGTACTCTAATAAAAGAGAAGAAGTTACAGAAGCCTATGCTGGCGATATTGTAGCTATACCAAATTTGAGATTAACAAAAACCGGTGATACTCTTTGCGACGAAAAACATCATATTTTATATGAGAAAATTTCATTTGCAGAACCAGTGATAAATCAAGCAATTGAAGCCCGTACATTGGCTGATAGAGATAAACTTTTAGATGTGCTTAACAAGTATGAAGAAGAAGATCCAACTTTCAAATTCAAAAATGATGAAGAAAGTGGACAAATAATTATCAGTGGTGTTGGTGAGCTTCATTTAGAGATTATAGTTGACAGATTAAAAAGAGAATATTCAATTCCTGTAAGAGTTGGCAAGCCGCAAGTTTATTATAGAGAAACAATAAGCGGAACTGCTAAAAGAGAAGGAAGATTCGAAAAATCTGTTTCAGGAAAGAATCAATTTGGACAAGTAACTTTGTCAATGCTGCCTGGCGAAAGTGGAAAAGGTTTTGTGGTCGAAAGCAAATTAGCTGAAAATCTACTACCTAAAACATTTTTACCCCAAATGGAAAAAGGCATTATTGAAGCTTTGCAGATGGGACCTCACGGTTATCCAATGATTGACGTTAAAGTTATAATTGAAGATGTTGTTTATGAACAAAGTTTGGCTAACGAACTTTTTTTCAAGATAGCATGCTCAATTGCAACTAAGGAGTGCTTAAGAGACGCGAGTCCGATTCTATTAGAACCTATATTTCTTTTAGAAGTTGTTTCACCTGAAGAATATGTTGGAGATGTAATTTCTGACATTAGTTCAAGAAGAGGCAAAATAGAAGGAATATATCAGCAAAACACAATGCAGAACATAAAAGCAACTGCACCTTTATCCGAATTATTTGGATATGTGACAAAGCTGAGAAGTCTAAGTCAGGGTAGAGCATCATATACTATGGTATTCTCTCATTATGAACCGGCAGTCATAAAGAACCAATTTAGTTGGTAATTAGGTAAATAAGAGTAAAACTGAAAATAATTAATATATAAATTTTTTTATAAAGGAGTCTAGTAATGGCAAAAGAAAAATTTGATCGTTCGAAACCACACGTTAACGTTGGTACAATCGGTCACGTTGATCATGGTAAGACTACACTTACCGCCGCAATCACAATGGCAATGGCAAAAAGAGGTACTTCACAACAAGTACGTTCTTTCGATTCAATTGATAACGCCCCAGAAGAAAAGGCACGCGGGATCACGATTGCAACAGCACACGTAGAATATGAAACAGAAACTCGTCACTATGCACACGTTGATTGTCCTGGACATGCTGACTATATTAAAAATATGATTACTGGTGCTGCACAAATGGACGGAGCAATCTTAGTATGCGCAGCAACAGACGGTCCTATGCCACAAACAAGAGAACACATTCTTTTAGCTCGCCAAGTAGGTGTGCCAAGAATCGTTGTATTCTTAAATAAAGTAGACATAGCAGATCCAGATTTATTAGAATTAGTTGAAATGGAATTAAGAGAATTATTAAGTAAATATGAATTCCCAGGCGATGATATTCCAATCATTCCAGGTTCAGCTTTACACGCTTTAGATGCTGGTTCATCAGCAGATACAGCAAAAGATGATGAAAGATTAACTTGCGTTTATAACTTAATGGATGCAGTTGATTCATATATTCCAACTCCACAAAGAGATACAGACAAACCTTTCTTGATGCCAGTTGAAGACGTATTCTCTATCACAGGTAGAGGAACAGTAGCTACAGGTAAAATCGAAAGAGGAATTGTTAAAGTAAACGAAGAAGTTGAATTAGTAGGTTTTGGCTTACACAAAAAATCAACTTGTACAGGCGTTGAAATGTTCCGTAAATTATTAGATGAAGGTAGAGCAGGCGATAACGTTGGTCTATTACTTCGTGGTGTTGACAAAAAAGAAATCGAACGTGGAATGGTTATTTCTAAACCAGGTTCAATTACACCTCACCATAAATTTAACGCTCAGGTTTACGTATTAGGTAAAGATGAGGGTGGAAGACATACACCATTCTTTGGTGGTTACAGACCTCAGTTCTATTTTAGAACAACAGACGTAACAGGTATTTTAAATATGCCTGCTGGCGTTGAAATGATTATGCCTGGCGATAACGTAGATAATTTGGAAATCGAATTGATTACTCCAATTGCTATGGAAATCGGACTTCGTTTTGCTATCCGTGAAGGTGGCAGAACTGTAGGTGCTGGCGTTGTAACAAAAATTATTGAATAATATAAATATAAAATATAAATTTTAAGGGGCAATTAACAGCCCCTTAAAGTTCACTAAAGTGGAGTAAAAAAGTGTCAACACAAAGAATAAGAATTAAGCTAAAATCATATGATCATAATCTGATTGATAAGTCGGCAGAAAGAATTGTTCGCACTGTAAAACAGACAGGCGCTGTGGTATCAGGACCGATTCCGCTTCCAACAAGAAGAAGTGTTTATACAGTGAACAGGTCTCCACACGTTGACAAGAAGTCAAGAGAACAATTTGAAGTACGTATTCATAAAAGAATTATCGATATTTTTAGCTCGACACAAAAAACAATTGATGCTCTCATGAGATTAGAATTACCCGCTGGTGTTGATGTGGAAGTAAAGGTCTAAGGAGGAAAGAATGAAGGGAGCAATTTTAGGTAAGAAATTAGGTATGATTAGCTACTTTGCAGAAGATGGAGCTCAGGTTCCTTGCTCTGTAATCGAAGCTGGTCCCTGTCCAGTCGTACAGGTAAAAACAGTAGAAACAGACGGTTATTCAGCAGTAAAAGTTGGATATCGTGAAGTAAAAGAGCAAAGAGTTAATAAACCAGAAATGGGATTATTTATCAAAGCTGGAGTTAAACCTGTAGGAAATATTACTGAATTCAGAGAATATAACGGCGATCTACAAGTTGGCGATGTACTAACATTAGGCCAATTTGCAAAAGGCGATAAATTACGCATAACCGGCACAAGTAAAGGTAAAGGTTTCCAGGGTGTTGTTAGAAGACATCACTTTAGTGGCGTAGGGATGGCTACTCACGGCCAATCAGATAGACAAAGACATCCAGGTTCAATCGGTTCATCATCATATCCTTCGAGAGTTTTCAAAGGTATGAAAATGGCAGGTAGAATGGGTGGGACTAAAATAACAGTCAGAAATTTAACTGTAGTAGATATAATTGAGGATCAGAATATCATTTTAATAAAAGGTAGCGTTCCCGGAGCAGTTAATTCAGTATTAAAAATTATAAAGCTATAAGGCATAGAAATGTTATTAGATATTTATAAGAACGATGGAACCGTATCTGGTCAATTAGAATTAAACGACGATATATTTGGTATTGACCCAAATGAGAATGCAATGCATCAGTCAGTTTTAACTTATTTGGCTAACCAGAGACAAGGTACCCATAAAACTAAAACAAGAGCTCAGGTATCCGGTGGTGGTAAAAAGCCATGGCGCCAAAAAGGCAGAGGTACAGCTCGTTCCGGTTCATCAAGATCACCTCTTTGGGTAGGTGGCGGTACCGTTCACGGTCCGTTCCCACACAAATACAACTTGAAAATGCCCAAGAAGTTGAGACAGCTAGCAAGAAAATCAGCATTATCTTTGAGAGCAATCGAAAAGAATATAATTTTGGTAGAAGATGTTAAAATGAATTCGATCAAGACAAAGGAATTTGTTCAAATGCTTAAAGCATTGAATATTTATGGCACAAAAACATTAGTATTTTTGCCTGAATATGACAAAGTAGTATATATGTCAGCAAGAAATATTGATAGATTATCTATATTAACAACAGATGTTATCAGTACTTACGATATCCTTTGCCATAAAAAGCTCTTAATATTTACAGGAGCAGTTGATAAAATTCAAAATGCTTTAAATAATTAATAGACTTTAGAGAAGGCAGAAGGAATTATGTTAGATATAATAAAAAGACCAATTATCACAGAAAAAGCTATGAAGCTAGGCGAAAATGGTCAATACGTATTCGAAGTTTATCCGGAAGCAAATAAAATCCAGATTAAGAAAGCAATCGAAGATTTGTTTGAAGTTAACGTGGTAAGTGTAAGAACTTTAAATGTTAAAGGAAAAAGTAAAATGCGAATGACCAAACGTGGCATCATGAAAGGTAGAACCGCCTTGAAGAAAAAAGCCTATATTACTTTAAAGCAAGGACAAACAATAGAATTAGTTACCGGGGCAGCCGGAGAGTAAGAAATTTTTAATTAATTGAAGAAAACACAATGGCACAGAGAGTTTTAAAACCAATAACGCCCGGTACAAGATTTTATTCTGTCAGTTCATTTGATGAAATAACAACTGATAAGCCATATAAGCCATTACTCGCAACCTTGACTAAATCTGGCGGTAGAAATAATACCGGTAGAATTACCTCAAGACGTCGTGGTGGCGGCCATAAAAGAAAATATAGAATTATAGATTTTAAAAGAAATAAAATCGGAATTCCAGCAATAGTTGAAACTATTGAATATGATCCTAACCGTTCAGCCAGAATCGCATTAGTAAAATATGAAGATGGCGAACATAGATACATATTGGCACCCGATAAATTAAAAGTTGGCGATAAAATTATATCCGCTGACAATGCTGAATACAAAGATGGTAATTGTTTACCATTGAAAAAAATTCCAGTAGGTTTGTTCGTACACAATATCGAAATGAAACCAGGAAAAGGCGGACAAATTGCAAGATCAGCAGGAACTACTTGTCAGTTGGCAGGTATTGACGAAAAATTTGCAATTATCAAAATGCCTTCTGGCGAAATTAGAATGATTCCTAATAATTGCATGGCTACTTTAGGTACTGTAAGCAATGGCGATCATGAAAATACAGTTTACGGTAAAGCTGGAAGAAAAAGATGGCTCGGTAAGAAGCCTCAAACAAGAGGTATAGCTATGAACCCAGTAGATCACCCTATGGGTGGTGGCGAAGGCGCATCAAAATCTGGTGGTGGTCGTTTGCATCCAAGATCTCCTTGGGGTCAGAAATCTAAGGGCTTGAAAACACGTAATAGACGTAAACTTTCTAATCAATATATCGTAAGATCAAGAAAAGGGAAATAGTAGATGGCACGCTCATTAAAAAAAGGATATTTTGTTCATCATAAATTGCAGAAAAAAATTGATGCGATGAACCAGCAGAGCAAAAAACAAGTAATTAAAACTTGGTCAAGAGCCTCAGTCATAACACCTGATTTTGTTGGTCATACTGTAGCTGTACACAATGGCAGTAAATTTATTCCTGTATATGTAACTGAGAATCTTGTTGGTCACAAATTTGGTGAATTTTCTCCAACCAGAGTTTATAGAGGTCATGCAGGCCATAGAAAAGAACAACGTTCGGGTAAAAAATAATTAGGAGTGATTTGAATAATGGAAGCAAGAGCAACAAAAAAACATATACGTTCATCTCCACGCAAAATGAGATTAGTAGTTGATTTGATTCGTGGTAAAAATGCTGCAGAAGCTATATCGATTTTGAGATTTAATACAAAACACGCAGCTCAAGACGCTGTTAGAGTTTTGAAATCAGCGATCGCAAATGTTTCTAACCATGAAGATGGTAAGCACATTAAACCTGAAGAACTTTTTGTTAAAACAGTCTTTGTTGACGCAGGACCAATGGCAAAAAGAGTATTACCTGCACCTCAAGGGCGTGCTTATAGAATTAGAAAAAGAAGCAATCATTTAACAATTGTTGTAGCAACAAAAGATTAATATATATAGGAGCCAGAAATTGGGACAAAAGACTAATCCAATTGGACTTCGCTTAGGGATTATTAGACCATGGGATGCTAACTGGTTTGATGAGCGAAATGTATCAGAAAAGTTAGCTGAAGATTTTAAAGTAAGAACATACATTAAAAATCGTCTTAAAAAAGCAGGCGTAGCGAGAATAGTAGTTGAAAGAACTGCAAAGCAGCTAAGAATTACAATACATACTTCAAGACCTGGCGTTATTATCGGTAGAAGCGGTAAAGACATCACTCAACTTGAAGAAGAATTGAAGAAAATCACTACTAAGGATGTAAAAATTCTTATTAATGAAATAAAACGCCCTGAAATAGATGCTATTTTAGTAGCTGAAAATATTGCTCAGCAATTAGAAGGCAGAATTTCTTTCCGTAGAGCTATGAAGCAAGCCGTATCCGCAGCCATGAGAATGGGTGCAATGGGTATCAGAGTAATGTGCGCAGGCAGATTAGGTGGAGCTGAAATGGCAAGAACTGAACAGTACAAAGAAGGTAGAATTCCGCTACATACTTTAAGAGCTGATATCGATTACGGTACAGCAACTGGTCAGACAATTTACGGAAGCATCGGAATAAAGGTTTGGATCTGCAAAGGCGAGATCATAGGTAAACAACAGAACTAATAGAAATTGATAATTAATTGAAAGTAATTAGATATGTTACTTCCAAATAGAGTAAAGTATCGTAAAACTCAACGTGGTAGAATTCGTGGCAAAGCTTATAAAGGCTCCACTGTAGAATTTGGTTCATTCGGACTCAAATCAATGGAGCACGTATGGTTAACAAACAGGCAGATTGAAGCAGCCCGTATTGCGATAAATCGCTTCCTTAAAAGAGAAGGAAGAATGTGGATTAGAATTTTCCCTGATAAACCGGTCACCAAAAAACCAGCTGAAACTCGTATGGGTTCTGGTAAAGGTGCTCCAGAATACTGGGTAGCAGTAGTAAAACGCGGTAGAATTCTTTTTGAAGTAGACGGTGTTCCAAAAGAAGCCGCTCAAGAAGCATTAAGATTGGCATCGCATAAATTACCGATTAAAACAAAATTTGTAACACGTATAGATTTGGTAAACGAATGAAACCCCGCAAAGCAAAGGATTTAAGAGATTTAACCGATGATGAATTGATCGGTTCATTGAAAGAGGCACAAGAAACTCTTGCAAAGCAAAGATTCCAGCATGCACTGTCACAATTGCATGACACAGCTTATTTGAGTATATTAAAAAAAGATATAGCAAGATTAAAAACAGTAATCACTGAACGCCAAAGAGTGAGTTAAAATGGAAGAAATAAATAAAAATAGCGAAAATACAACCACACCAGTTGCTAAGTCCAAAAAAAGGGTTTTGCAAGGTAAAGTTGAAACTAATAAAGCCAACAAAACAATTGTTGTGAAGATTCAGCGTCAGGTTGCACATCCGATTTACAAAAAGTATTATCTTAAAACTAAATCGGTTATGGCTCACGACGAAAACAACGAATGCAAAGTCGGTGATAAAGTTAGAGTTAGAGAGTGCAGACCATTGAGCGCGCACAAACGTTGGGAGTTGGTTGAAATTGTTGAAAGAGCAAAATAAGAGGGAATTATGATACAAGAAGAAACCAATCTTACAGCAGCAGATAATTCCGGTGCAAAGAAAGTTCGTTGCATTAGAGTGTTAGGCGGACATGGTAGACGCTATGCATCTCTCGGCGATTTAATAGTTGTAACTGTTAAGACTGCTATTCCAAATGCTAATGTTAAAAAAGGCGAAGTCTGCAAAGCAGTAATCGTTAGAACAGCAAAAGAAGTACGCAGAAAAGACGGCTCTTATATTAGATTCGACGACAATGCAGCGGTTATCATAAATAATAATGGTGAACCTAGAGGCACACGTATTTTTGGTCCGGTTGCACGCGAACTTCGCGAAAAGAATTATATGAAAATAGTTTCTTTAGCACCTGAAGTAATATAAGGGTAAGATTATGATGAAGTTAAAAATAAAAAAAGGCGATAACGTACAAGTTATGGCAGGTAACGATAAAGGTAAAGTTAAACGCGTAATTGCAGTTTATCCTAAAGTTATGCGCGTATTGGTTGAAGGCGTTAATGTTAGAAAAAAACATACACGTCCTAATCAAAACAATACCCAAGGCGGTATTATCAGCAAAGAAATGCCTATTCATTATTCTAATGTTCAGTTAGTTGACTCAGAGAAAAAACCTACAAGAGTTGGTATTTCTCAAGAAGTAAAAGACGGCAAAAGAGTATCTATAAGAGTAGCCAAATCTAATGGTAAACAGATATAAAAAAAATTGAAGTAAAATTAACTTAATAAGTAAATTAAGAAATGGCAGCGACTAAGAAAAAACCAGCAGGAAATCCTTTTGGAGGTACAACTTCCAAAAAATTGGATTTGAAACCGGAAGGTAAGAGGTTAGAGGATGTTAAAGATAAAGTAACTCCGAAACCAAGATTTGAAGACTTCTATAACAACGAGGTAGTTCCAGCAATGATGAAGAAATATAATTTCAAATCAGTGATGCAGGTACCTAGGCTTATGAAGATAACACTCAATATGGGAGTTGGCGAAGCAGCAACAGATCAAAAGTTGCTTCAGTCAGCAGTAAATGAATTAGAGCTTATAGCTGGTCAGCGTCCATGCATAACTCGCTCAAAGAAAGCTATTTCAAACTTTAAACTTAGACAAGGAATTCCAATTGGCACTAAGGTAACACTAAGAAGAGCTCGTATGTATGAATTTTTAGATAGATTCATCAACATCACCGCACCTCGCGTAAGAGACTTCAGAGGATTTCCTGATAAGGGCTTCGATGGAAGAGGTAACTTTTCTTTAGGTATTAAAGAACAAATTATCTTCCCAGAAATTGACGTAGATAAAGTAGCAAGAATAGCCGGATTAGATATAACTTTCGTAATTAGATCTGACAGTGATGAATTTTCATATTCATTACTTAAAGAATTTGGTTTCCCATTTCGTAAAAAAGATTAGGATTTAGGATATGTCAACTACAGCAGTAATAGCAAGAAATTTAAAGAGACAAAGATTAGCAGCTAAATATGCAGCTAAAAGAGAAGAATTAAAAGCCGCGGGAGACTACGAAGGTTTACAAAAATTACCACGCAACTCTGCTCCAACTAGGATCAAGAATCGTTGCACAGTAACCGGCAAAGGCAGAGGCGTTTACAAAAAATTTGGCCTATGTCGTAATATGTTTCGTCAGTTCGCCTTAGAGGGTAAAATCCCAGGCATTAGAAAAGCAAGTTGGTAAAATTATTAATTGATAGATAGAATATGCCAGTAACAGATACAATATCGGATTTTTTAACAAGAATTCGCAATGCCGGAGCGGCAAAGCATAAGACCGTCGATATTCCTCATTCAATTATGAAGATGTCGATAGGCGCTATCCTAAAGGATCAGGGTTTCATCTCTGATATCGTTAAGATAGAAGACAGCGTGCAGGGAACTATCAGAGTTTCTCTAAAGTATTATAATAAAGCTCACGTAATTAAGAAAATTATTAGAGTGAGCAGGCCCGGAAGAAGATTTTATGCCCCAACAGATAAATTACCTCGTGTAAAAAATAGTTTGGGTATAGCAATTATTTCAACATCTAAAGGCATTATGACTGATAAAGATGCCCGTAAGAACAATGTTGGTGGTGAAGTGCTTTGCACTATTTGGTAAGATTTTAAGGAGTTTTTAACGTGTCAAGAGTAGGTAAAAAAATAATAAACGTTCCGGATAAGGTTACATTAACTATTAATGGCAATCTTATCAAAGCAAAGGGAACAAGAGGCGAATTGGAATTTAACGTTCCAGAGCCAATTACTTTTGCTTTAGAAGGTAAAACCCTTACATTTGCTAGACCAAATGATATAAAGCATGTAAGAGCATTACATGGTCTTTCAAGAGCATTAACAAACAATATGATTGATGGTGTTGATAAGGGATTTACAAAGAATTTGCAAATTGAAGGTGTTGGTTTTAAAGCTGAAATGAAAGGCAAAAATTTGCTTCTTTCATTGGGATTTTCACATCCTATAGTTGTAATACCACCAGTAGGAATTGAGATTACTGCTCCAACAGCTAACTCAATTGCAGTTTCTGGAATAGACAAGCAATTAGTAGGTGAAGTAGCCGCAAAAATCAGAGCATTGAAGAAACCAGAACCTTATAAAGGTAAAGGCGTTAGATATGCTGGCGAATACGTCAGACGCAAAGCCGGAAAAACAACCGGTAAATAATTAATTGAAATGTAAATAATTACAGAATATTAGAAATGAAAATATTAGAAATAAAGAAAAGACGCCAAATTAGAAGAAAATATACTATTCGAAAGAAGATATTTGGTACTCAAGAACGCTTACGTCTTTCGATTTTCAAAAGCTTAAAGCATATTTACGCTCAATTGATTGATGATGCAAACCAAAAAACTTTGGTTGCAGCGTCTACTATGGACAAAGATGTAATTGCTGCATTTAAGCCTGAAATGAAAAAAACAGATAAATCCAAATTAGTTGGAAGTATACTTGCTAAAAGAGCTGTGGAAAAAAATATTAAGCTTGTTGCTTTCGATAGAAACGGCTTTTTATATCACGGTAGAGTTAAAGCTTTAGCAGATGGCGCTCGTGAAAGCGGTTTGGAATTCTAATTTTTGAATTATAGGAAATAAAGGAGATATTTGTGAGCAAATTTAAATCGTCAGAATTAGAATTAAAAGATAAATTGGTTTATGTAGGCCGTACAGCTAAGGTTGTAAAAGGTGGTAGAAGATTTAACTTCTCTGCTATAGTTGTTGTCGGTGATGGCAATGGTCACGTAGGTCAAGGTCTTGGTAAAGCCTCTGAAGTTGTTGATGCCGTAAGCAAAGCAACTGAAGCTGCTAAAAAAAGTATTCAGAAAGTCAGACTTCAAGGTGGATCTATTCCACATGAAGTTCTCGGAAAGTTCGGTGCCGCTAAGGTGCTATTAAAACCAGCAACTCCTGGTACCGGTGTTATCGCTTCTGGCGGTGTACGTGCAGTATTAGAATTAGCAGGTGTGCAAGATGTGTTAACAAAATCTTTGGGCTCATCAAATCCTCATAACTCTGTTAAAGCGGCTATTGAAGCGCTTTCACAGCTAGAGGATGCTCAGTCGGTTGCATTAAGACGTGGAGTTCCTGTACAAAAAGTTGTTTTTGGTTGATTTTTTTAGTAAATTGCTAAAATTTTGGATGCAAAAAATGAATAAGTTAAAAGTAACACAGCTTAGAAGCGTAATAAAAAGAAGTCAGAAGCAAAAAGATACTGTTAAAGCAATGGGCTTGGGTAGACCAAACTATGTAAACATTTTGCCTGATAATCCACAATCTCACGGTATGATTGAGGTTGTAAAACATTTAGTTAAAGTAGAAAAAATTTCAGAATAATATAGTTGGAAAATAAAATGAAGCACGTTGGTAATATTAAGTATGCAGATGGTGCAAAACACAAGAACAAAAGAATAGGTAGAGGTCCTGGTTCAGGCCATGGTGGAACTTCCACTAGAGGTCATAAGGGTGCTCAGTCCAGAAGAAACTACAAGACGAAAAGAGGTTTTGAGGGTGGACAGATGCCTTTGCAGAGAAGAGTGCCTAAATTTGGATTTTTCAATAGATTTAGAGTTGAATATCAGGTTATTAACGTTGAAAGACTTCAAGAATTAGCTGAAGCTAATGTTTTTGAAAACGGTAATGTTAATCTCGATACTTTATATAAGATTGGTGCAGTTTCCAAAAGAACTGTTCCATTGAAAGTATTAGGTAATGGTGATATAACTGCTCCATTGTATATTGTAGCTAATAAATTTTCGGATGTTGCTAAACAAAAAATTGAATCTGCCGGAGGGACAGTAACAATACATGAGTAGCTTTACACAAACTTTGCAAAATATATTTAGAATAGATGAGCTAAAGCAGAGAATTATATTCACTGTTTTAGTTCTCTTAGTCGTTAGAATCGGCGCCCAAATCACTTTACCAGGCATCAATGTTCAAATGCTCCATGAGCTTAATAGAACTAGCAGTGGAAATGATTTATTCGGGTTGTTCGATTTGTTTGTTGGAGGTGCATTTAGCAATGCAGCATTATTTGCTTTAGGTATTATGCCTTATATTACTTCTTCTATTATTTTCCAGTTAGCTGGTATCGTTATTCCTGAAATTGCTAAAATGCAAAAAGAGGGTGAAGAAGGTAGAAGAAAAATTAATCAGTACACTAGATTATTCACTGTAGTTGTTGCCGGGCTTCAAGCTTGGGCTATGTCTATTAGACTTACAACTATGGCTGATCAGGCTGGCAATCATATTTATGCTACGAACGTAGTTTTATTTACGATTACCACTACTATAGTTTTAACTGCCGGTACATTATTTTTAATGTGGTTAGGTGAGCAAATTACAGAAAGAGGCCTTGGAAATGGTATTTCTTTAATCATTATGGTTGGTATCGTTTCTAGATTAGTTCCTGCTTTAATTCAAGAATATAATCAAGTATTCGTTTTGGCTGAAAGACCATGGGTGCTTGAAATTGTTGTATTTACTTTGCTAATTGTCATTATCGCTTCAGTAATTTATATTACTCAAGGAGCAAGACGAATTCCAGTGCAGTATGCAAAACGTCAGGTTGGAAAAAAAGTATTTGGTGGCACTACTCAGTATATTCCTTTAAGAGTGAATACAGCTGGTGTTATGCCTATCATTTTTGCTCAGTCATTAATGTTTATTCCTAATACTGTTTATAGCTTCTTCCCTGATAATCAAATTCTTTTTACAATAGCAAATGCTTTTAGAGAACACGGTTTGTTTTATTCTGTATTTTATGCATTTTTAATTATTGCATTTACATATTTTTATACAGCTATCGTTTTTAATCCTAAGGAAATTGCTGACAATATGAAAAAGAATGGTGGTTTTATTCCTGGTATTCGTCCAGGTAAACCTACTTCTGATTATGTTGATCACGTATTAGCAAGAATTACTTTGCCTGGCTCTATGTTCTTAGCATTGATTGCAATTTTACCAACTTTTGCTTCTAATATTTTAGGTGTAACTGGTGGTTTTGCTTCATTCTTTGGTGGCACATCATTATTGATTGTTGTTGGAGTTGCTTTAGATACATTACAGCAAATTGAGTCATATCTTTTAATGAGACATTACGATGGCTTTATGAAGAGTGGCAAAATTAAAGGTAGAGTTTCATAAGAATCGACAAACTATGAAACAAGTAAATACTGTTAAAACGTATTTAATAAAAAAAGAGAATGAAATTTTATTAATAGAGAAAGCCTGCAGAATTGTTGCAGATACTTTATCGCTCATTGAAAAAACAATAAAACCGGGTATAACTACCTTAGAGCTTGACACTATTGCTGAAGATTATATTAGAAGTAAAAATGCTGAACCTGCTTTTAAAGGCTATGGCGGACCTGATAATCCTTTTCCATTCACTTTATGTGTATCGATTAATGAAGAGGTTGTTCACGGATTGCCAAAAAATTTAGCTTTAAAAGAAGGTGATATCGTCTCAGTAGATTGTGGAGCTCAATTAAACGGATATTTTGGAGACAGTGCAATTACAGTTGCTGTCGGCGAGATTGATGAAGAGAAAAAGAAATTGATGAAAATAACAGAAGAGTCACTTTTTCAAGGTATCAAACAAGCAATTTCCGGAAATAAGGTATATGATATTTCCAGAGCAGTGCAAGCTCATTGCGAGAGTAACGGATTTTCGCTAACAAGAGAACTTGTAGGACACGGAATAGGAAAAAGGCTTCACGAAGAGCCAGCAATTCCAAACTTTGTACCTACACTTTTGCAGAGAAATCATTTCCCTAATCTTAAATTATTAAAGGGGATGGCTTTAGCAATCGAACCTATGGTTCATGCAGGTAAGCACCAAGTAAAAACAGCAAGCGACGGCTGGACGGTTTATACCGCGGATTTAAAACCGGCAGCTCATTTTGAGCATACGGTAATAGTGGATGATAAACATCCTTTAATATTAACTTTAAGAGATTAATGAATGGGAAAGCAAGACTTAATACAATTAGACGGTATAATTGAAGAATCATTACCGAACACACAGTTTATTGTGAAGTTTGAAAATGGTCATAAAGTACTTGCACATATATCCGGCAAGATGCGAATGAATTTTATAAAAATTCTTCAGGGAGATAAAGTAAAGGTGGAGTTATCACCTTACGATTTGACCAAGGGCAGGATAATATACAGATATAAATAAATAATAATAAATTGAGATTGATATGAAAGTACAAGCATCAGTAAAGAAAAGAAATCCGGACGATAAGATCGTACGTCGCAAGGGTAAAATTTATATTATTAACAAAAAGAATCCAAGATTCAAACAGAGACAAGGATAATAAATTAATAGGAGATAAATCAAGTGGCACGTATTTCAGGTATAGATTTACCAAAAAATAAGCGCGGTTTTGTTGGGTTGACATACATTTTTGGTATAGGTAGAACCACAGCATATGCTATCTTAGGAAAAGCCGGGATGGATCCGGATAAAAAAGTAAACGATTGGAGTGATGAAGAAATCGCTAAATTGCGTTCCATTATCACTGATGAACACAAAGTAGAAGGTCAACTCCGTTCAGAAACTCAGTTGAATATCAAAAGACTTATGGATATTGGCTGCTATAGAGGTTTAAGACACAGAAGAGGACTACCAGTTAGAGGTCAGAGAACTAGAACTAACGCACGTACTCGTAAGGGTAAACGTAAGACAGTTGCTGGAAAGAAAAAAGCAGCAGCTAAGAAGTAGTCTAATTGTTTTTCAAGTAAAATTTGTTGTATATTTATATGTAATTTAAATGGCATCCACTAAGAAAAGAGTAAAAAGAAAAATAGTAACCGATTCTCACGGGAAAGCATTCATCAATGCTTCGTTTAATAACGTGATGGTTACAATAACAGACACTTACGGAAATACTTTGTGCTGGTCATCTGCTGGTAAAAACGGCTTTAGAGGTTCTAAAAAGAACACTCCATATGCTGCTCAAGTTTCAGCAGAAAAAACAGCTAAAGAAGCTTACGATATGGGTTTGAGAAAAGTTGATGTAGTTGTTAAAGGTCCCGGTTCCGGTCGCGAAGCGGCGATCCGCGCATTATCACAAGCAGGATTGGAGATCCACAGCATTTTGGATAAAACTCCTATTCCTCATAATGGTTGTAGACCACCAAAAAGAAGAAGAGTATAATTTATAAAGTTAAATAGTTAGAAAAAAATATGAATACTCAGATGCAAATGCCCGATAGGGTGCAAATTGAGGAAGTTTCTGGTGAACACTATTGCAGATTCATACTCCAACCTTTAGAAAAAGGTTTTGGCGTTACTCTTGGTAATTCTATAAGAAGAGTTTTATTGTCTTCTATCCAAGGTGCAGCCATTGTTGGAGTAAAAATTTCTGAGGTTTTACACGAATTCCAGACCATTCAAGGGGTTATGGAAGACGTTACAGAAATTATTCTCAATCTGAAAGAAGTTAGGCTTAAAACAATAGATAAAAAACCGCAGAAAATTAATTTTCATCTTAAAGGTCCACACGTTTGGACTACTAAAGATTTGCAGGAAGCCTCTTCTCAAATAGAAATTATGGACAATGATAAAGTTATTGCTCATTTATCTGAAGACGCAGAATTTGACGTTGAGCTCCGCATTGGCAGAGGCAAAGGTTACGTACCTGCAGAAGAGCAGATAGTTACTGATTATCCTATTGGTATGTTGCCGATTGACGCCATATTTACACCAATTAAAAATGTAATTTATTATATTGAGCCATATCGTGTTGGTCAAAAAACTGACTACGAAAAACTTGTGCTTGATGTGATTACTGATGGTACTCTCTCAGCTAGAGAGGCTGTTCATCAAGCTTCTAGAATTATGAACGATCACGTTAAATTCTTCATTACTTTTGAAGATGTTGATGACGATGACGCTCCTCATGAAGTAGCTGAAGATGAAGTTAAAGAGGCTGAAAAAACAAGATTAAGGAAAATTCTTTTAACCCCAGTTGATGAATTGGAGTTATCCGTTAGAGCTCATAATTGCTTAAAAGCGGCCAATATTAAGAATTTAGCTGAATTAGTTATGTTGCAAGAACACGAATTGCTTAAATTTAGAAACTTTGGTAGAAAATCATTGGCTGAATTAGGCGAAGTAGTGCATTTGCATGGCTTAGAGTTTGGTATGAATGTTGAAAAATTCATTAAAGAAGAACCTAAAGCTGTAGATATTATGGAAAATTTTTAATAAAGAGTATTAAAAAGAAAGACTGAGAAATAGATTATGAGACATTTATATCGTGGAAGAAAATTAAAACGTACAGCCAGTCATCGCAAGGCATTATTAAATAGTTTAGCTACTTCCTTATTAGAACATAAAAGAATTCATACAACTTTAGCAAAAGCTAAAGAAATGAGACCTTTTGTAGAAAGTTTGATTACAAGATCAAAACACGCTATGGCTAATGAAAAAGCTGGTTTATTGCCAGAAGGTCATACCGTTGACGTACACAACCGTAGAATGGTTGGCAGATTTATTAAAAATAAAGCTGTTCTTCAAGAATTATTTGATACTATTGCACCTATGGTTGAATCTCGCCCAGGTGGATATACTAGAATAATTAAAATTGGTTTTCGTAGAGGTGATGCAGGCGAAACAGCTATTATTGAATTAGTTGATTGGTCAGCACCACAAGATGGTCACGTTTCAAAAAGCAAAAAGAAAAAAGTTGCTACAAAGAAATCAGCTCCTAAAGTGAAAGCAGCTCCTGCTCCTAAGGTAGAAGAAGTTGTTGCTTTAGCTCCTGTAGTTGAGGAAATTATTGAAGTTGTTGAACCCATCGTTGAAGTAGCTCCTGTTGTTGAAGAAGTTGTAGCAGAAGTTACAGCTGAAGAAACAACTGAAGTTGCTGAAAATACTGATGCACCAACTGAAGAAGCAAAATAATATTAATTATTAAGCTTTGAATTTAAAAATGGTTGTCTATAATTTAGATAACCATTTTTTTTATAAAATAAGTACTTTTTATAATAGATTTAATCATATTTACGTCAAAATACTTTTTAAAGATTTAAAAATTAGTATGGATATTCTTAAATATTATATTGATCTTTTCTCAAGAGTTCCTAGGCAGCATCCAGGCTCTACTATTTTTACAAAACTCGCATTTAATTCACTAAAATTAAAAGAAACTAATATTGATATTCTTGATATTGCATGTGGTACTGGGTGCCATACAATGGATTTAGTTGAGATACCTGGTGTTGACATATATGCGGTTGATAATAATAGCAAATTTTTAAATATTCTTAAAAATAAAGTTAATAAATCTGAATTCGCAAGAAAAATAAAAGTTCTAATTGGCGATATTTATGAGTTACCATTAAAATACTATCAATTTGATTTGGTTTGGGTTGAAGGTACAGTTAATAAAAATGGATTTGAAATCGGAATTAATGAATGGAAAAAATTTGTAAAACCAGGTGGCAATATTGTTATTTCCGAATTGACTTATACTAATACCAATATTCCATTGGAAGTAAAAAACTATTGGATGAATCAATATCCTAGTATTTGTGCTTTTGACGAAAAGAAGATAATAATAGAGAATAGTGGCTGCATTTTAGAAAAAACGTTAATTTTAGATGAAACTTGTTGGATTAATAATTATTATATTCCTTTAATTAATGAGATTCCTAAGTTTTTAAGTGACAATAATGACCATGAGTACGCATTTATGGTTGCTAATGAAATAGCTAAGGAATATGAATTATATCAAAAATAT